>NZ_BAFS01000069.1 GCF_000308415.1 Nocardia asiatica NBRC 100129
GCGCCCACACCGCGGCGAGGTCCCAGCCGTGGATCGGCAGCCAGGTATCCACGATCCGCCGCGAATTCGAGACACTGGCCTTCGGAGGATTCCCGGCGCTGCGGGCGGCAGCGCACCGCGGGCACAGACACGTCCTGCCGGGCTCGTGCACGAAGGCGGGCCGGTTCGCTCTCTCCGCGGACTCTTGACTGCGATGGCCCATGATGTTCAGCACCCTGATCGGGCGATCGACGATCCCGGCGGCGCGGGATTCCGCGACCAGCATCGTGATCACCCGCCGCGCCGGAGATCGCTTGAAATCGCTTGTGCACCAACGATTTCGATGCGATGGCCATTTTCCGCGTTCGGTGACACGGTCGAGCAGGTCCCCGCCGGTCCGGGCTACCACCTCGTGGCGCAGCCCGTAATGGTCGGCGTGTTCTCGCGCGAGAGCCGAAGTTTCCGGCCAGTCGGAGCGGCCCATGTCGGCATGGACGGTGGTGACCCGGTCCAGCACACCGAGGTGGTGGAACTCCTCGACCAGAACATCCACCATCGCCTGGCTGTCCTTGCCGCCACTCAGGCTCAGAAGGTAGTGGTCGTATCCACCCAGGTCAGGCCCCGCAGCCACCGAGAAATCGATCCCACCGCGCCCGCGCCGCAGTGACCGCTGGGCGGGGCCACGCCGAGCGGGCCTTCGCGTCGTGGCAATGGGCGTGGTCACGGCCGGGACCGCCTTTCTGTGTCGGTGCCGCTGCGGGCAGCGGGAGGCAAGGGGCGCGCACCGGTGGGGAGCGTGCGTGGTGTCGGATCCGGTCAGGCCGCCGACACCGTTCGTAATCCGGCGTCGAACAGCGGGATCTGTTCGCTGCCAGTGACTTCGGTGCGGGGCGCGATGCGGGGCCGTGGGCGTGGTGCGGGTTGAGTGGGTGCCGGTTGCTCCCACAGTTGCGGGTCGGTGGTGACGCGCAGGTGGTGGTTGAGGCGCAGGGCGTTCATGGCCTTTTCGCGGAAGGCCACCGCGTAGCGCAGGCAATTGCGGCAATCGGTCACCCGTCGGCGCCCGCTGTCGCGATTCGGGCGTGAGAGGTGCACGCAGCCGGGCATCGGTGTCCGGGCGCGCCGCGCTGCCAGTGACCAGGATTGGCTGTCAGCGCTGTGCAGAAGATGCCCGGCCAGGACCAGGGTGCGCAGCGAGACTCCGTAGCCGTGCATCCTCATCCCGAATCCCGCGAGCGCGGTCAGGACGTGGGCGACATCGTGGTCGGCGCTGCTACGTCGGCAGATACTGCCGATCCCGACCCAGCGGCCGGCCAGATCGATCCCCGCCGAGCGATACATCCGGTAATGCTCGACATATTGGCTGGGATGCCACCCTTGAAGGGTCGGCAGCCACGGGACGTGATCGAAATTGTGTGCCAGGTACCGGTAGTTGTCGAGGGTGAGTTGCTGATGATCGGCGATGCTCAGGCCGGTGCGTCGCAGGCATCCGGGTTCGCACGGCAGGTCCTGGATGCCGACGAACCCGGGTGGCCCGATGTCGTCGATGAGCCGCGACCACAACGCCCCGTACTCGTCCGGCACGGCCCACCAGGGGTGATGATGTGGATCGGCGGTGAGCACGAGAGCCGAGTAAGCCCCCGAGTCGCCGCTGTAAGGGGCGTGGTTGATCCGGACCGGGAACCGCTCCCCCCTGGTTCGGTAGCGCGCCAGCCGCGGCGCGGACAGGAACACCGGCACCGGTGTGGTGTTGAGCAGGCTGGGTTGACCGACACCCAGATAGAACTGCATCCGCCGCGCCGGATCAGGATGGTCAGCGGTGACGGTCCACGGCGTGATCGGTCCCCACGGCGTGTCCCACCGCCGACCGCCACTGTCCTCGGACCCGCGCGCGGGTGCCGGGTCATCGAATGGTGAGGCCATCATGCGAACTCCTTCCACACCGGGACGACGAAGCAACGGCGGCCCCGACCGTCCTCGGACACCGCAGGCGTATTCGCCGCATTCGGGGGGCCGATGACCCTCCGATTCGATTCGGGCGGCACACATCGATGAGGCGGCAGCGCAGCGAACGGTGCTGTCGCGCTGTGCCGCGCCGTGTTCGGCCCGGCCCGGGTTGGGTGTCGCTACGGGATGGTGATGCCGAGGTCGGCGGCGGCTGCGATGGCGAACCGCGCGCCCCGGTGCACTACGCCTGGTGGGAGGGCACGTTCGAGCGCGGCGTGGAGCAGCCGGGCGAAGATGTGCGTGGGATCGGCCTCCAGTGCGATCGTGATCGCGAGCCTGGCCAGGGTGCCGTCGCCGCGCAGGTGTGCGCTGTAGGCGAGCAGGACCGCGGCCTCGGCGCGGTAGCGGCCGGTGAGGCTGCGGGTCAACAAGATCCACAACCTCTCCGCGGCGACGGCGTGCTCGCCGATGGCGATCGCGGGCAGGCACTGCGACACCGTCGCGATGCTCAGCACGGCCCCCAAGCGTGCGAGGTGACTCGGGGTGAGGGTGAGGCCGTCGGCGAGATCGGCGATCGCGTACAGCACCTGCTCGAGGTCGCGGCGGTCGCGGACGGTCATCTCCAGGTCGTGCTCGACGGCCTGGCGGCGGCCACGGACCTCGGCGACAGCCCCGCCCAGCGCCGCTGACACCGGGATGGCGAGCGCGGGATCGGTCCTCAGCGAGTCGGCCAACGCTGCCCGAGACTCCAGGACAGGCATCCCGAGCGCTGCACGCTGCCGCGCGGAGGGTGTGCGAGCGGGATCGGGCAGCGTCCCGGATTCGGTGGTGCCCGACAGCGACCACCACGACCCACCGGCCACGATCGCGACCGTCGCGAAGGTACCGGACACGCGGACGGGACTGTCGGCGAGGCCGCGGACCACCTGCTCGACAAGACGATGGTCTCGCCCGGATGTGGCCCGTCCGTCGACGCCCGGCGCGGGCAGCCGGTCATCGACGACGATCACGAAACCCGTGGCAGAGCCCATCATCGCCAGCAAGGGCCGCAGGCAGTCGATGATCGAAGCGGCACTGTCGGTGAGGTCGAACCGAGGCAGCGCCGCCAGCTCGCCGCGGTCGGGATCTGTCGATCCTGCCGGGATCAGAACCAGAATCAGCGAACGCTGCGGGATGAAACCGATCATGCCGGGGATCGAGGCGATCAACCGGCCCGGAGACGGCAGTGGCTGAGGTATGGACATCACGAATCTCCTTGGTAGGGAATAGAACAACCTCCGAACACCTCATTGCTGGTGCCGGTATGACATCGGGTGGGAATGCCGAGGGCTGGCGCCGACCGCGGTGGGGCTAGTCGGGCACCGCAGCACCGGACGGGCGGAATCGGCGTGGCATTGGTCTTCCACGAACGTGGAAGACGAGCGGATGATCACGATGGGTGGGCGGGGAGTAGCATCGTTGCCGGAGGATCAGCAGGCTGGCCGATATTGTTGGAGGTCAGCTCATGGCTGCACGTCGACCGCCGCGCTCACCGCGAACGGCTCGGTCACCGGAAATGACGCAACGGGTGCAACGTTCACGCGAGCGTGTGCGCCGTCGCCGGGAACTCGCCCGCGAACGCGACCGCGCGATCGCCGCGGCGGTGCGCCGCTATCTGTCTAACTGGCAGGCGATCACCGCGTGCGAGACCAAACGCGACGCCGAGATCGCCGAACTGCGCCGACAGATCAGCGTCGTCGAAGACGAAGCCGCCGGACAGATCGCGAGTCTGCGCGCCGACCAGGGCAGCGCGGCAATGATCATTCGAGACCAGCCCGGCCACACCGACGATGACGTCGCCGACCTGCTGGAGATCACCCCGAAGCAAGTCCGTCAACTCATCACACTCGCCCGAACACAGGCCACCGACCCGCCCGCCCCGCCGAAGGACGCCGAAACGACCGACCCGCCGGAGGACGCCGAAATGACCGATCCCACGCGCGAGCAGAGGCAGCGGACGGAGGAGAAACAGACCGACACCGACGGCACGGAATCACCGCGTGCCACCGGTATCCCAGCGCAGACCGAACAATCGAGATGACACCGGCATCGCCGCCGACCACCGAGATCGGCCGCGCACGAGACCTGATCGGCGGCGTCTAACTGTCTACAACACCAGCCATCGCTGCAACGCGCATGATTCGCCGAACGGTTCGACACCTGCCGACTCGACGACGACCGTGCCGGGAGATCGGAGCGAGAGTCGACCGGTGCGATGGGCGCTATCGCTCGGCGACTATCGGGTGTCGTTGTAGCGGCCGACCTTCCAGACATGCCATCGGAACTGCTGCGGCGACAACGACTGTCGCACCGGTATTCCTGCCACAGGCGAGTACGGCCAGAACGCGGTCCCGCAGCGATGGCAATAGAACCCGGCCCTCCACAGCGCGTGCGCGTGCGGGCGTCCGCGCAGGATTCGGTTGTTGTGACGGCGTCGGCCCCGCGCCGCCGCGAGCGTCAACAGGCCCGGCGAGGCGTAAATCCCGACCATGAACACCCCGGACACAGCCATCGACATCTGGGCTCGTCCCGGTTCTTCGCCGACAGTGCCGATGGCCAGAACGATGAACATCAAGAACGCGGGTACCAGCAACATCCAGCCCACCCGGGTCAAACGCCGCGTCGGCTTCCAGTCGGGCTCGCGGGCGAAGCTGTTGGCCAGCGCGGTGGTGTGGGCTCGATCGACGGTCATCGTGCCGAACACCGGCACGAGCCCACTACTCGACACTCCGAAACCCGAATACGATCCGCTCCCCATCGAGACCGAAGTCCCGTCCGAGCACAACGCGGGCACACTCTGCACCCAGTCGAGCCGCCCACAGCTCGGGCAGGTGATGTCGATATCCATCCGCCGATCTCCCGGTCGGGCCACCACGTCGTCGTCACGGCCGTGCGGTGGTGCTGCCTGCGATGAAACCTCTGGCAAATCGTATTGAACACCGCCGGAACCTGTGTGTCGATAATCCGAATCTACGTAACGCATGGTCTGTTTCCTCTCATGGGCGCGTGAGGGAGGGGCTCCTGTCGGCGATTCCGACATCGGGCGCGACTAGCAAATAGCTGGTAAATACCGATGGGTTCTCCGCCGGGGGATCTGGCAGACCACAACCGCTGCCATGTCGATCCAGAGCCGTCCTCGGAGGGGATCTGTGTGGCAACTCACACCATCGCTGCTCTGATAGGTGCATCCCCCAAGCCCATTCGGGGCTGTTCAACCGGCTCGGTCGCACGGCCTGGAAGACGTCATCGAAGGGGTGGCGACCGGTTGACTTCGCGCGCACGGTCGAACGCCGCGCAGCGGGTGCTATTCGGGCGTGGACAAGTTGATCTCGTGGAGGATGCCGTCGAGCGGAAGGGCACGGTTTCCACGGCGTTCGGCGTGTTGTCGTAGTCGTCGACGAGTTCGATGCTGACTCCGCGGGCCATCGGAGTCTTCTTCGACAAGGCGGACAGCACGAGAGCGGAGTCGTAGCGCACGCCCTATTGGTGAGGAGCCGACGCGTAGAGCAGCGGACGGACCCGACAGGGCCGTGGTGGTCTATTCCTAAACACTATGTTGAGTAGGGGTACATGGGTCGAGGGAGGCGCTGATGGACAGCTCAACGGACGTCACTGACTGCGAGAGGGACAGCGTGTGCGCGGGCATCGTGTACGCAGCAGGTCGGATCATCGAGCGCAGTGTCGATCCCAGCATCACCGCGGAGGCACGCAAGATCCTTCGCCTCGCTCAAACCCTGGAGCCGCACCCCCCTACGCGCCCGGATAAGGGCCAGCACTGTTGAGGGTAGGTACATCGGTCGCGCGAGGGGAGCGATGTGAAGGGTATGTCGTGATCATCCGACAACCGACCTGCGCGCGCACTGTCGCGTCAAGGACGGGCCGAGTTTGAAGATTCTGTGGTTGCCAAGGACGCTTCGGGCCGAGCGTGCGTCTCGGCCCGAAGCGATTGTCAATTCGTACCAACCGGGGTCTTGATCTCCAACTCGGCTGCGGTGGTCCGGCCACCCGCCGTGGTGGTGGACACTGTCTGC
This sequence comes from Nocardia asiatica NBRC 100129, assembly GCF_000308415.1. Taxonomy (GTDB): domain Bacteria; phylum Actinomycetota; class Actinomycetes; order Mycobacteriales; family Mycobacteriaceae; genus Nocardia; species Nocardia asiatica. The sequence continues at coordinate 5,997 of NZ_BAFS01000069.1, forward strand.
TCGCCGACGTCGTGAGCATGGAGAATGGCGGCGTCGCTGAGTATTCGACTGATGGTGGAGCGGCTCTTGTTCAACTCGGCGGCGATTCGAGAGGGATTCCAGCCGTCGAGATGATGGTGGGTCAGTGCTCTGGCGACCAGGGCAGGGTCGCGGCGTCTGCCTGGATCGCGTGCGCACAGCCGCGCCGCCTCTGCCGAGAAGTCTCGGTCTGTGCGATCGGAAGCAGGCGTTGGCGTGTGCACGGAACCGGCCACCGCTGACGGCGCCTGCACATGGAGAGCGCTGGTCCTGGTCACTACGAATTCCTCATCCAGCGGCGACGCGACCTTGTTCGCCCATTCGGTGAGGTGCGCACGCTGTTTTCCGTGGCCGGAGTGAGCAAGGGCGAGCAGTGCCACAGTGGCTTGCGCCATGGACCCTTCGATGATGACGGGCCACAGCCACGCTTCTGCCTGGGGTACTCCAGCGGTGATCGCCAGGGACCGGAGCGCGGTGAACGACAGCCAGAACGCGCCGGTGGCGATGAGGACGGTCATCGCGGTCGCGACCCACCTGGTGGCGCGGGTCGCGGTGTGTGCACGCGCGAGGACCGTTACCCCGTGGACTGCGGCCAGCAGCGCCAAGGGCGGGATCACCGCGACCGCGGCGGCCACGACCGGCAGGGCCGTGTCGTGCAGGAGGGCTTGGGTGGCGTTGCCGGTGATGCTGACGGTGGCTGCGGCGGCGAGCACGGTCCAGAAGAACCCGTGCGCACGGGATTTCGGTGTGACCGCCTCGGGATCCGACGTCCGCGCGGTGTCCGTGGACGAGGTGAGAGCGAGGTCGGTCATGAGCGGGTTCCTCCGGTGGCGGGTTGGGCGGCGTGCGGACGGTCCATCCGGTCGTGGCGGTAGGCGGGGGCGAGTGGATGGGATTCGCCGGTGAGTACAGCGAGTGCTGCGGCGATCTCGTGCAGGTGGGCTTTGACGTAGGTGGCGGTGACTCCGGCGTTCTTGCCGCGGTGTCCGGCGTATGCGCGGGCGACGGCGTAGCTGAAGGTGCGTTCCACCCAGGTGAGGGTGGTGTGGCGCAGCCAGTGCATGCTGACGCCCTGGGCGGCGACCCACGGCAGTTCCTCCCCGACGCGAGCCCAGATGTGGTCGTAGCGGCGGGAAGTGATGGGTTTGCCGTTGCGGTAGCGCAGCAACTGTTCCGAGCGTGGGCTCCCGCGTTCGGCCGCGTGTTCCAGTAAGCCGCGCATCAGGGTCGGTGACACCGGTTGCCACCGGTCGCTGCCGTCCTTCTCCCGTAGGAAGATCAGGCACTGGTCGGGGTCGAGATCGTGCGGACGCAGGGCGAGGGAACCGCTACGGCGGCAGGCGGTTTCGATGTGCAGGCGCAGGACCAGCGCGTCGAGGTCGGGGTCGTCGCCGGTGGTCGCGGCGGCGGCCCAGATCTCGGCCAGCTGATTCGACGGGATCGCGTAGCGGTGTGACGGGCGGCGTGTCGGGCGGGCGATCCGGCGGGCGGGGTTGTCGACGGGCCGGATCCAGCCCGAGTCCTCGGCGAAGCGGTAGACACACCGCAGGGCGCTGACGAAGTTCTCGGCGGCGCCGGTGCCGCCGCGCGAGGCCCGGTTGGTGCGGGCCTCGGTCTGGAGGCGGCGGGCCATGTCCTCGAACTCGGCCTTCTCCGGTTCGTCCAGACGCCGCTCGGCCCAGTAGGTGAGCAGATGGGTGAAATGAGTGTCGTAGGTGCGCAGCGTGCCCGGCGACAGCCGTGCCCGCACCTTCGGAATGACCTCGGCGAAGGTCGGCACCGTGGTGCCGGGGTGGACGAGATCGGCGGGAGAGATCCCCATCTGGGTCAGCAGCAACCGTGCTGCGGCGAGGGTGTCGGCCGTTACGGGCGAGTGGCTGGAGGTCGTCATCAGTGGGCCTCGCTCACTAACGCGAGACTCGGCGAGCACAGTTCGTCGAGCACGGCCGGTGGGTGGATCAGCAGCTGATGGTTGGTGTGGTGGGCGATCAACAGTGCGCGGTCACCGATGTCGAGCCCGATCCGACGGCGCAGCCTGTAGGGGATGCGAAAGTAGCCGCCCTCGGCGAACACGACGTTTGCGTCGGGTGCGGGGCGGGCCAGCAAAGCACCGGCATCGAGACAGGTCAACTCGAGTCGGATCCCGGGCTGCCAGTCGAGGGCGGTGAAGACGGTGCGGTCGACGATTCGTCCGCCGGAGCCGACGGTGCACAGCCCGTACTGGATGTGCCCGTTCCGGGGACGGACCGAGTGGTTCGTGACCTGTGGTCCTGAAGCGAGTTCCTGCAACCGCGACTGCGGCGGGATGACCGGCGCGATCACCGCGGATCGCTTCCGTCAGCAAACATCCGGGAGACGGCACAAGTGACGGAAACTGGCAAACGCGCCACCAATCGGCGCAGGTCAGAAGGTGAAATCACAGCTCAGGCTCCTGTAATAAAGGGCCCTCGCGCACACTGCACGAATATCTGTCACGAATGACGGAGATCTGTGCGCGAGAGGGGACTTGAACCCCTACGTCCGTGGACACCAGAACCTAAATCTGGCGCGTCTGCCAATTTCGCCACTCGCGCTTGATGGTACGACCGTCCAAACTCTACCGGGCGATTCGGTCATAGCGAAGCATTGGGACGGCGTGGCGTACTGGTCGGTAACCTTACCTGGGATTATAACGATTTGGACAACGGCAACATGAGGGGCGCTCATGTTTCCTACGCGTTGGTAACCCGATGGACCAGGGTGTTCAAATATGAGGCAGGGTCATGTTCACCAGCATTCTGGTACGCGGGTACATGAATACTCCGAAGTAAGGGCCATGCCCGGGGGGAAACGTGAGGATTTCCTCATGATTTTGTGCCATCCTCGCCGGTATCAGGCCGATCACCCGCGATCACTCGTGAACCGGTAGGGACCGGCGTGTCGCCGAGGCATGTCGCATGGAGAAGGAAGTCGAAGCGTCTTGACGATCAACGAGAGCACCAAGACCGAGGCCGGACAGAGCGCGAAGGTGGTAGCCGCCACCGGGAAGGCCGCGTCGGGCGGGGCGCGGTCGCCGCTGTTGGATCGTCTGCTCGACGGCGTGCCGTACGCGCTCGCCTTCGGGGGGCAGGGTGCGCAGTGGCTGAGCGAGCTGGAGGAGATCGGGCGCGACAGCGCGCTCGAGCCGGAGCTCACCGCGCTGGTCAACGAGGCGGCCGCACTGCTCGAGCCGGTTGCGGCGCAGTTGCTGGTGGTGCGTCCCGTCGGCTTCGACCCGATCGGCTGGATGCTGGAGAACGAGCTGGCCGACACCGACGAGGGCGAGACCTCCGCCGCCCCCGCCGAGCACGTGTTGCGCTCGGCCGCGGTGTCCATGCCCGGCGTGCTGCTCACCCAGGTGGCGGCCGTGCGGGCGCTGCGTTTGCAGGGTCTGGACCCGGCCGAGCACGCGCCGGTCGCGATCGTCGGGCACTCGCAGGGCCTGCTCGCGGCCGCCGCGGTCGAGGCCGGTGGCGCCCGGGACGCGGAGCTGCTCGCGGTGGCCCAGATGATCGGCGCGGCAGCGGGTTTGGTGGCGCGCCGCCGCGGCTTGATGCCGGTGGGCGAGCGCTCGCCGATGGCCGCGGTGTCGAACGTCGATCCCGAGCAGCTGCGCGCCGTGGTGGCCGAGGTGTGCGCGGGGGCCGATCCCGCCGCTTCGGTGGTGATCTCGATCCGCAACGGTCGCCGGCGCGCGGTGCTGTCCGGACCGCCCGCGCAGCTGGAGCGGGTGCGGCAGCGGTGCGCCCAGATCCACGACGAGCAGGCGCGTGAGCGTGACGCCAAGGTGCGCGGTGGCGCGGTGTTCGCTCCGGTCTTCGAGGACGTGGCGGTCGACGTCGCGTTCCATCACCCGGCACTGGCCGACACCGTCGATCTGGTGAGCAGCTGGGCCACCCAGTGCGGCTTGGACGCCGAGCTGGCGGGCCGCTTGGCGCGCGACATCCTGGTCGACCCGATCGACTGGGTGGACGTCGTAGACGGCGTGATCTCCGCGGGCGCGCAGTGGATCCTGGACCTGGGCCCGGGCGATCTGCTGTCGCGCGTCACCGCGGGCACGCTGAAGGGCACCGGCCTCGGCATCGTCGCGGCCGCCACCCGTGCCGGACAGCGCAGTCTGCTCACCCCGGGCGCGGCGCCGGAGCCCGCGACCCCGTGGTCGGCGTTCGCGCCGCGGCCGGTGCGGCTGCCCAACGGTCGCATCGTGGTCGAGACCGCTTTCACCAAGCTGACCGGGCGCTCCCCGATCCTGCTCGCGGGCATGACCCCGACGACGGTCGACGCGAAGATCGTCGCGGCCGCGGCCAACGCGGGCCACTGGGCCGAACTGGCCGGTGGCGGGCAGGTGACCGAACAGATCTTCGCCGACCGGGTGGCCGAGCTGAAGAAGCTGCTGCACCCCGGGCGCTCGGTCCAGTTCAACTCGCTGTTCCTCGACCCGTATCTGTGGAAGCTGCAGCTCGGCGGCAAGCGGCTGGTGCAGCGGGCCCGCTCGGCGGGCGCCCCGCTCGACGGCGTCATCGTGACGGCGGGCATTCCGGAGCTGGAGGAAGCCGTCGCGCTGATCAAGGAACTCACCGAGGTCGGCATCGTGCACGTCGCGTTCAAGCCGGGCACGGTCGCCCAGATCCGGGCCGTGCTGCGGATCGCCGACGAGGTGCCGGACTACCCGGTGATCATGCACATCGAGGGCGGCAAGGCCGGCGGGCACCACTCCTGGGAGGACCTGGACGATCTGCTGCTGACCACCTACGCCGAGCTGCGCAACCGCGCCAACGTGGTGGTCTGTGTCGGCGGCGGCATCGGGACACCCGAACGGGCGACGGAGTACCTCACCGGCCAGTGGGCGGTGCAGCACGGCTATCCCGTGATGCCCTTGGACGGTGTGCTGGTCGGCACGGCGGCCATGGCGACGCTGGAGGCCACCACCGCACCGGAGGTCAAGCAACTGCTGGTGGACACCCCCGGCACCCCCGACTGGGTCGGCGCGGGCACGGCGTCCGGCGGAATGGCCTCCGGCCGTAGCCAACTGGGCGCCGACATCCACGAGATCGACAACGCCGCCTCGCGCACCGGCCGCCTGCTGGACGAGGTCGCGGGCGACGCGGACGCGGTCGCGGCGCGCCGGGAAGAGATCATCGCGGCGCTGAACGCCACCGCCAAGCCGTACTTCGGCGACCTGGTCACCATGACCTACCAGGACTGGCTGGAGCGCTACGTCGAGCTCGCGGTCGGGCTGGACCGCCGCAAGGACTTCGACTGCGGCAGCGACCTGGGCGACGCGATCGCCGAGGCCACCCGCTCGGTGTGGCTGGACATCACCTGGCGCGACCGCTTCGCGGAGATGATGCGCCGCACCGAATCCCGGCTGCATCCGGCCGACCGCGGCGAGATCCCCACGCTGTTCGAGAGCGACGAGGACTTCGAGGACCCGGTCGCCGCGCTGTGCGCACTGAAGGACGCCTACCCCGCGGCGGAGCGCACCCTCCTGCACCCGGCGGACGTGCCGTTCTTCGTGGCGCTGTGCAAGACCCCGGGC
>NZ_BAFS01000068.1 GCF_000308415.1 Nocardia asiatica NBRC 100129
CGGCGCCATCACCTTCGCGTCGTTGTCGAAATAGGTGTACACGTCGCCCGATCCGGCCCACGAACGGATCTTCTCCGCCCACATGTCCAAACCCTCGTCGGTGTATCCGCTGACGTAGAGCTCGTCGTGCCCGTGCAATCGGATATAGACGAAATCGGCGGTGACCTCTTCCAGGAGCGGATATTTGCCCGCCGCGTCGGCGACCACCAATGCGACGTTGTGACGGGTGAGCAATCCGGTGCACGCCGGGGTCACGAAACTCTCGTGCCGTATTTCGAGGGCGTGGCGCATCGGCCGGTCGGCGTCCGTGCTGGTGTACGGGGAGTCGACACGGTGATCGTGCCGCCGCGCGATCTCGGCCGCCGCCTCGGTGCTGCGGGGCAGCCGGGAGAAGAAGGCGTCCAGCACGTCCGCGTCGAATCGGAAGGTCGGCGGCAGTTGCCACAGAATCGGGCCCAGTTTGGACCCGAGCGCCAGCACGCCGGAGGCGAGGAAGTTGGCCAGTGGTTCGTCACCGTCGCGAAGCCGCTTCATGTGCGTGATGAATCGGCTGCCCTTCACCGCGAACACGAAATCGTCCGGGGTCTGCTCCGCCCACCTCAGATAGCTGGACGGGCGTTGCAGCGAATAGAACGAGCCGTTGATTTCGACGCTGTCGAGCCGCTCGGACAGATAGGTCAACTCGCGCTTGTGCGTCAGGCCCTGCGGATAGAACGTCCCGCGCCAGGGCGGGTACACCCATCCCGAGGTGCCGATCCGGATTCGACCCATCCCTCCATGGTGGCGCATTCGTTACGCCGACGCGTTCCGCGCCGCGATCCGCCCCACCGCCCAGGCTGCCGACAGCGCTGCCAGGAACGACAACAGCGAGGCGCTCATCCACGCCTGCCCGGTGAAATGCACCGCCTGCCGCACCCGTTCCCAGAACTCGGTCCAGACACCGGCGTCACCGGGGTTGACCAGTTGATACACCGCGAACCCGGTCAGCCACGCGGCGACCATTCCCCACCGCGCCGGCGCGTCGCTCGCGGTGTTCCACTCGCCGCCCGCACGCAGGAAGAAGTCGGCGACCAGCACCCCGAGCAGGGGAACGAACACCGAGCCGATGAGCCCGAGGAAGCCGAAATAGTTCGCCATGTCCAACCACAGGGCCGCGACCGTGATCAAAGCGCCGAGGCCGATCGAGAGCACCCGGCGGTCCACGCCTGGCGCGAGATTCTGGATCGACACGGCGGTGGAGTAGACATTGGCGAACGATTGGTCCGCCTCGCGCAGCACGAAGACGAAGAAGAACACCGCGCCGAGACTCACCTGAAAGAACGCCGCGTACGGTCCCTGCGACCCGGTCGCCAGCGCCAGCGCGAACAGGCCGAGGACATAGGCGATCACCTGGGTGAGCGCGTAGGAGCCACTGGCCGCGCCGAACGCCGAGCGGCCGGTGCGGGCATGGCGCGTGTAGTCGGCCGCGACCGGCACCCAGGAGATCGAGACGGCCAAGGCGGCATCGGTGGCGATCCAGAACAGGCTCCAGTCGACGCCGAACGGCCCGCCACCGCCGGGGCCGGGGTTCGCCCGCAGGTCGGGCAGACCGGCGCGGAAGAACTGCACATAGAACCAGACCAGGGCGAGCACGACACCGGCGGTCACGAACCTGCGCAGCAGCCGGACCGACCCCAGCGGCCATATCGTGAGTACCGTCGTCAGCACACCCGCGGCTACCACGTAGGGCCACTGCGGGCCGTCGCCGAACAGTTCCGCGGCCGCGTCGCCGATGACGATCAGCTCGAAGGTTCCCCAGCCGAGCAATTGCGCGATGTTGAGCACCGTGGGCAGGTAGCTGAGTTTCGCGCCGAACAGCCCGCGCAGCAGGACCATCGCGGGTTGCCCGGTGCGCGCGCCGGTCAGCGCCGCCGCGCCGAGCATCAGTCCGCCCACCACCGTGCCCAGAACGGTCGCCAGAATGCCCGCGGCGATCGAGATCCGCGCGGCGCCCTCCGCGTCGGGTGCGAGCACCGTGTACGCGCCGGAGAACGCGAAGAGGCTGACGCCCAGATTCGCCCAGAACGCGCTCTGGTCCCAGAACGACAGCACCTTGGGTGCGGGCTGCTCGAGGGTCAGCGGGGCTTCCAGCCCCGCGGTGGCGCGGGTCGACGACGGCATGACGGAAACGCTCTCCCTACGCCGGCATTACCCGGACAGGTTCACGCGGTCGCCGAAGCGTGCGGTCCGCCCTCTCAGCCCGGCCGTGCCCGAGCTCCCGCGGTGGGGTGATTCCGGCGAATAGTACATCCGCACCAGTTTTCCGGAGCGGGACGGCCGGAGGCGGCGCCGCGGGTCAGCCCATGAGGAACGAGGCGGCGAACCAGGCGAGCACGACGAGAACGGCGCCGATCAGCGCACCCGGGAACATGGCCCGACCCTGCCGGGCCGCCATACCCGACAGCAACGCCCCGATGGCGAATCCCAAGATCCCGCCGCCGACCATGATCCAGACGCCCGCACTGGTGTCGACCCGGCACTCCGGCTTGGAATCGCAGATCCCGCCTGCCATCAGAAACCACGGCGCGAGGACCGCCGACATGGCGGCCAGTGTCGCGGGCAGCAGCCACAGCAGTGCGCTGAGTACGAGATCCGCGTTCCGGGGCGGCTCGACCGCCCGTGTCTCGGGCTCGCGCGTCGGATAGCCGGAGGGCGTCGTGCTCTGGGACACCTGGTTGAGGTAACCGTGCATCGTGTCTCGCTATCGCTTGTCGGTGGAGTCGACCGGGCCGATGAAGTTATACACCAGCTCACCCCACGTCGAAGTGCTTGTGTTCCCGTGCATGCGAGCGCGCGGTGGCCCTTCGTTGTCCTGCCGGATCTGCCGTGGCCTCGGGCGGCTGGTAGCGAAAGATAGAGCGCCGTCCGGGATTTCGGCGTCAACCGTGTGCTGGGCCGGTCCGGTCACCGTGCCGGACGACCACTCATCGGGGCGAGTCACGCAGAGGTCCGCTCGGTGGCGGGTACCGAACCGCTTGCCGCGCGCCGGAAGCGGTCGCATCACCGCAGGTCGTGCGCTACTACCGATGTCCGCGACCTACCTACCCGACCATCCTGTGTGTCGATCCGCTCGCGGGCGCGCCGACGCGTCGCATGGGTGCACGGACCGTCCGACAGCGGCGTCGCGACGGTGCGCGTCGAACTCGCCCGAGCGCACTCGCCGAAGACGCTTCTACCGTGGGAGTCACGCGTTGACCACGCACCGAGACCTCGATCAGACCGCGCACCGTCACGGTTCGCCCATCGCCACCGCCACTGCCGCCGAGCGGGTGTCGCTGCACTCCCCGGAATTCGCGGCCGATCCGCATCGCGCCTATCGGGAGATGCGCGCCCGCTACGGCTCGATGGCGCCGGTCGAGCTGGCGCCGGGCGTGCCGGCCACGTTGGTGCTCGGCTATCGCACCGCCGTGCGAATCATGCACGATCCCGAGCATTTTCCCGCCGATCCGCGCACCTGGCAGGCGAACGTCCCGGCCGACTGCCCGGTGCTGCCGGTGTTGAGCTGGCGGCCCAACGCCCTGCGCAGCACGGGCGCCGAACACGCGCGCTACCGCCAAGCCAACACCGCGAGCATCGACGCCGTCGACCTGCACGGCCTGCACGAGGCGGTGGAAGAGATCGCGGTCCCGCTGATCAACGCCTTCTGCGCGTCCGGCAGCGCGGATCTGGTCTCGCAGTACGCGTTTCCGCTCGCATTCGCGGCGATCAACGCCATGCTGGGCTGCCCGACGGAGATCGGCCAGGAGGTCGCCGCCGCGACGGCCGCCGTGTTCGACGGCGTGGACGCCGAAGAAGGCAATCGGATGCTCGCCGCCGCGCTGTCGCGACTGCTCGAGCTCAAGCGCGACCAGCCGGGCGAGGACATCACCACCCGGCTGCTGCGGCATCCGGCAGGCTTGGACGACGCGGAGATGATCCACCAGCTCGTGGTGCTCTACGGCGCGGGCATCGAACCGCTGCAGAACCTGATCATCAACACCTTGCTGCTGATCCTCACCGACGACCGGTTCGGGGGCGATGTCCTGGGCGGTAGCCTGTCCACCCGCGACGCGCTGGACGAGGTGTTGTTCACCGACCCGCCGATGGCCAACTTCTCGGTCACCTATCCGCGTCAGCCGATCCTGATCGATGACGTGTGGTTGCCGGCCCACCAGCCGGTCGTCATCAGCTTCGCGGCCTGCAACAACGATCCGGCGATCAGCGGGCACAACCACACCGGCAACCGGTCGCATCTGGCCTGGGGCGCCGGACCGCACGCCTGCCCCGCCCGCACCCCGGCATATCTGATCGCGCAGGACGCGGTCGACCAGCTGCTCGACGCCTTGCCGGAGCTGCGGCCCGCGGTGCGGGTGCACGAACTGAGCTGGCGGCCGGGGCCTTTCCACCGTGCCCTCGCCGAACTGCCGGTGGTCTTTCCCGGAACACCGCCCTGGCAGCCCTGAGGCCCGCCGGGAAGCGATCAAGACGGCACGCCCGCGGCGAACCGGGCGAGATTGGCCGGTCGCGCGAAGGTGTCGGTGAAGGCGTCGGCCAATGTCGTGTCGTGCTGGGCGGCGAGCATCATCTCCCGCATCGCCGGGGGCGGATCGAGCACCGTCGCGGTCCACCGCGCGGCGGGGTGTGCGACGGCCGTGAGCCACGGCGCGGCCGCCCATTCCATCCAGGCACGGTCGTAGGGACCGTTCGTATCGTGCAGGATCGCTTCGCCGTAGCGGACCGCGCAGTGCACAGCGTTGTTGGCGCCCTGTGCGCCGCCCGGGTCCATCCGGCAGAGGACATCGCCCGCGCCCAGCACCGGCCGGCCCGACGGCAGGGTGCCCACCGGCCTGCGCATGACCGGAGCCACCGCACCCACCAACGTGGCCCCGGCATCGGTCGGTTCGGCGTGCCGGTACCGGTCGGCGATCTCGGCGGGCAGATGCGCCGCGAGCAGTTGCCGGGCCTGCGACCAGCGTTGCGCCGCTGTGCCGTGCTGGTCGAACACGTCCAGGGCGCCGCCCGGCCGCGCCTCGAAAAGCAGCATCTCGCAGCGGCGTTCCTGCCCCGGCCGCCCAGTCAGGCCGGGATAGGAGATCACTTCGCCGTGCTCGGGCAGGGCGGTGTAGGAGCCGAGGCGTTCCGGGTCCGGCTCGACACCGTCCAGGTACAGCACGGCGAGGCGGCGCTGCGGCGCTGCGGGCACGGGCCACGCCGGATCCGGCTCGAAGTGGTCGGCCAGCTCACGCCCCGCCCGGGTCACCACGGTCAACTCGTAGCCGGCGGCGGCGCGATCGATCTCCGGCACCGACGGCGTGGCGACGCGCAGGTCGCCGCCCTCGGCGAGGTACTCGCCGAGCCAGCGCGCGAACACCGTCCGCTGGTCGACGCTCTGCGCGGGGCGGGTGAGTCGTCCGGTCCAGGTGACCACCGCCGCGCCGTCGACGACCATGGTGAACCGGATGCCCTCGATGTTCGGCGCGATGGAGCTCCAGTAACCGAGGCCGAGGTCGGCCTCGAGGTCGAGCGTCGGCGCGAACTTGACCTGGGTGCTGGTGACGGTGCCCGCCAGGATCGCCTCGGCGTCGCGATCGGTCACCAGCGTGACGGGACGGCCGCCGCGCAGCAGGCGATGGGCGAGCGGCAATCCGCATTCGCCCGCGCCGAGTACCAATATCTGTCCCACCGTGGTGTCCTTTCGGTCGTGATATCGACTGCCGCGATAGCGAAATAGTGGGCGCATAGGTGGGTTCGGCGCATCGGTAGAGACCCGCGGACCTTCGAATCGTGGTCCGGCTACGCTGCCCTTGTGTCGGTAGGACGTGCGTCGGGCCCGGGGCTGCCACCCGCGGCCGCCAGCGATTTCGTGGGGCGCGAACGGGAGCTGGAGAAGATCGGGATGGCGCTGCTGGGCGGCACCCGGCTGGTCACGCTGATCGGCGCGGGCGGCATCGGCAAGACCCGGCTCGCGACCGAAGCCGTGCACCGGTTCCACAAAGCCCGGCGCGTGCCCGTGCACTGGGTGCGCCTGGCGCTGCTGTCCCGGGACGCCGACGCCGCGGCGGTGGAGGAGCAGGTCGCTCGCTCCCTGATCGACGCCGACTTCTCCGGCAGGTCGGCGTGGGAGGCGGTGCTCGACACGCTGCGCCGCCGCGACGCGGTCGGACGCACCTTGCAGACGATCCTGGTGATGGACAACTGCGAGCACGTGCTGGACGGTGTGGGCCGGGTGATCGCCGATCTGCTCGACGCCGCGCCCGGACTCACCGTGCTGGCCACCAGCCGTGAGGCGATCGGCTGGGTCGACGAGCAGCTGGTGGCGGTGCCCGCCCTGTCCGAACAGCAGGCTCTCACCCTGTTCCGGGCCCGCGCGGGCCTGACCGGGCACGCCATCGGCGACGACGAGGCCGCCTCGGCCGCGGCGATCTGCCGGCGCGTGCACAACCATCCGCTCTACATTCGGCTGGCCGCCGCACGGCTGGTGCGCCAGCCGCTGGCGATGATCTTGCGCGACCTCAGCGGCGAGGCCGGCGACCGGCGGCTGCGCTGGTCGCCGGGCCCCCGGGTCGGCGCCGACGCGCGGCACCAGGGCATCCGCGACGTCATCGCCTGGTCCTACGACCTGTGCGGGGACAAGGAGCGGCTGCTGTTCGACCGGCTGTCGGTGTTCGCGGCCGGATACGACGTCGATCACGAGAGCGCGGACGCGCCGGTGCTGGATGTCGGCGCCGAGTTGGAGGCGATCGAGGCGGTCTGCGCCGACGACGACCCCAGCGGCCCGGATGGTCTGGCCCGCGCCGAGATCGAGGGCCTGCTCGAGCGGCTGGCGGACCAATCGCTGGTCTCGGTCCACCTGACGGCGACCACGGTGCGCTACTCGC
>NZ_BAFS01000067.1 GCF_000308415.1 Nocardia asiatica NBRC 100129
ACTGCACCAGAGCGACGACGACGATCTCGAGCGCACCGCGGCGAATCTGGGCATCACCCTGTCCCGCAACGAATCCGCGGTGGTGGACGACCTCCCCGGCTGATCGGGCCGCCGCGGGATGATCAGCGTGCCGCGCACGGTCTGTCGCGACAGGCCGTGCGCGGCGCTGCGCGCCTGCGTCACCCACGTTTGGCGTGCTCGGCGGCGGGTAGCCGCTCGGAGACCGCGGAGGAAACGCGCAGCGGCGATGGACGCGTTTCCTCTGCGACTCACACAGCTCGTGGCCGCGGACGGCAGGCTTCTGCGCGTCCGGACGCAATGCGGACCAGAAGAGCGAGGAGGCTCCGTGCACTACATCGATGACACCAAACACCTGTTGAGCGATCTCGTGGGGCGCGTGCTCGAGTCGGCGAGCAGCTACTCGAGCACTCAAACCGTGACCATCGCACGCCCCCGCGCCGAGGTGGAGGGCTTCTGGCGCGATCCGGCGAACCTGTCCGAGGTCATGGGGGATGTCGCCGACGTCCGATCCAGCGGACCGTCGAGCTACGAGTGGACGTTGCATTCGGGCGCCGACGGACGCACGACCTGGCAGACCACGCTGCAGGAGGAACAAGGGCGCTTCCGGTTCGTCGGTTCGACCGACGACTCCACCTCGTCCGCGCCGGGCTTGGAGCTGGAACTCCGCTTCCGGGACGCGCCGCGCGACCTCGGCACCGAAGTGACGATGCGGGCGCGGACCCCGCTACCGGACGTACTGACCGGCGCGGCGACCTTCACCGCGCTCTACCGGGCCCGAGCCCGGCTGCAGACCGGCGAAGTACCCACCCTGGCCCACAATCCGAGCGCTCGATCTTCCGCTCGGTGAACAGGAGGAGACATGCACGCGCTCTGCTGGAACGGCGTCAACGACCTCGCGGTGGAAACCGTCCCCGACCCTGTCCTGGTCAACCCGCACGATGTCATCGTGCGGGTTCGCCTGACCACGACCTGCGGGTCCGACCTGCACTTCATCGATGGCTATCTGCCGGGGATGCGGGAAGGCGACGTCTTCGGACACGAATTCATGGGTGAGGTGGTCGAAGCCGGAGCCGAGGTCACCTCGACGAAGGTGGGCGACCGCGTCGTCGTCCCGTCTTTCATCGGGTGCGCTTCGTGCTGGTACTGCGACCACGAACTGTATTCCCTGTGCGATACCACCAATCCGAACGGCGCACTCCAGCAACCGCTGTTCGGCTATCCGACCGGCGGAATCTACGGGTACACCCACCCCTTCGGCGGCTACCAGGGATCCCACGCACAGTATGTTCGCGTCCCCTTCGGCGACGTCAATTGTTTCCGGATACCGGAAGGCGTCACCGACGAGCAGGCCCTCTTCATGTCCGACGCGGTGCCCACCGGCCTGATGGGCGCCGAATTCTGCGACATCCATCCCGGCGACACCGTCGCGGTGTGGGGCAGCGGCGGCGTCGGATTGATGGCGGGGCACACCGCTCGGCTTCTCGGCGCCGACCGGGTCATCGTCATCGATCGCTATCCCGAGCGACTGCGGGTGGCGAGCGAGCAGTTCGACGCCGAGACGATCGATTACACCGCCGTCGACAGCGTCCAGGAGAGCCTGCGCGAGAGCACCGGCGGGCGTGGCCCGGACGCCTGCATCGACGCGGTCGGGATGGAAGGACACGGCACCGGCCTGCAGCAGCTCTACGACCGCGCCAAACAGATGCTCCGGCTCGAATCCGACCGTGCGACACCGCTGCGCGAAGCGATTCTCGCGTGCCGGAAAGGCGGTGTGGTCGCGGTGCTCGGCATCTACGGGTTGACCGACAAGTTCCCCATGGGCGTCGTGACCAACAAGGGCCTCACCATTCGCACCGCACAGCAATATGGTCAGCGGTACGTGCCCCGGATGTTCGATTACATCCAGCAGGGCGACCTCGACCCGTCGTACCTGATCACCCACGACATGCCGCTCGAAGACGCGGTGCACGGCTACGACATATTCAAGAACAAGGAAGAAGGCTGCATCCGCTCGGTCTTCCGGCCCTGAGGCCACGTTTCCGCCGGCATGGGCGGGCGCCTGACAAGCACGGCCGCCCTGCCCGTGTCGGCGGTTTCAGGACGGCGCGACGGAGGTGCTGCTCAGCCGCCGTCCGGTGAACGCTGGTGAACGAACCGCATGCGCTCGCGCGATGACCGCGCGCAACCCGTAGCTGTTGATGATGGGCACTCCGCAGCGGTGTTCGAACTCGGCTCTCGGCGTATCCGGGTTCCGCCGGTCGCACCACCTGGCCCAGCACGCACGCTCGGTCGCACTGGCGCGGGGAGACACCGAACAGTGCGTAATCGCGGCCGAAGATCCCGGACTTTCGGTGGCAGCCCTGCTCGGCAGCAGCATCCCGGAAGTCCGGGAGTAGGTCGGCGAGGTGCTCGGCGATCTGGCCTCCGACAACGACAACGACGCACGGCTACGCGAGACACTTCAGGTGTTCCTCCGGACCGGATCGAGCTACAAAGCAGCTGCCGCGCGGCTCGATCTGCATTCGAACTCCGTCGAGTACCGCGTCGGACGCGCCGTAGCGCGACGCGGCAGGCCCATCACCGAAGACCGGCTCGCGATCGAGCTTGCCCTGCTCGTCTGTCACTGGTACGGAGCACCGGTCCTGCGCCCCGCAACGGCGTGATCAGCCGTTGACAACGTGCGGATCGACGCCGCGGGCGGAAGCGCTTGACGCGCTGAGAGAGGATGAAGAGATGCGGACTCGCTTCCACGAGAACCTCGATCAGCTCGCCGATCGATTACAGGCGATGTGCCTGCGCAACCGCGACGCCATCGCCGCCGCCACGAACGCTCTGCTCGGCGCCGATCTGGAGCTGTCCGAACAGGCGATCGACATCTGCCACGAGATCGACGCCATGCGCGAGGACTGTGAGCACACGGCGGTGAGCCTGCTGGCCTTGGAGGCGCCGGTCGCCGGTGAGCTGCGGCGAGTGGTCACCGCCATCCAGCTGGTCGGTGACCTGGTCCGGATGGCCACGCTGGCAGAACACATCGCCAATGTCGCGCGCCGCCGCCATCCGGAGCACGCGGTCCCGGAAGCGGTACGCCCGCTCGTGTCCAGCATGGGCGCGGCCGCCACCGCCATGGCCACCAGCGCCGCCGCGGTGCTGGCCTCGGGCGACGCCTACGATGCCGCCCAGCTCGACAGCCAGGACGACACCATGGACCTCCTGCATCAGCGACTGCTGGCGGCGATACTCGCCGACGACTGGACCGGTGGCACCCCCGCCGCGGTCGACCTCACGCTGCTCGGCCGCTACTACGAGCGATTCGCCGACCACGCCGTCGAAGTCGGCCGGCGCACCGTCTTCATGGCGACCGGCCACTCATCCGACGACTGGCCACCGGCCGACCCGGCCCGGGCATGAGGGTGTCGGCCGCGGTACCGGTGCGATGTCATCGGTAACTCGGTTGGCTCGCTGTGCGCGGGTTGTTACGGTGTCGGCGTGAGTTCTCCGGAGGCGTCCGAACGGTAGCCGCCCGGCCTGTGCGCCGGGCGGCGTTGTGAGCGTGGTTCGCGTCGGTCGCCGAGCGGCCGGCGAATTTCGGTATCTCGCAATGCCGGACGATGTCGGTTTCTTGCGGTCGGGTGCCGGTTCACCCGATCCCGCAATCCATTCGGGCGTCGCGATGTGACTGTGGCGCCCTGTCTCCGGGGAGTTTCTCTTCTCATGCCCACTGTGGTGTTCGTGCTGGCTGTCGCCGTCTTCGCGCAGGGCACATCCGAGTTCATGGTGTCGGGATTGCTGGAGCAGATCGCGGCGGACGTCGGGCGCTCGCTCGGCGCTGCCGGATTGCTGACCTCGTTGTTCGCGGTCGGCATGGTGTTCGGTGCGCCGGTGATGGCCGTCGCGGCGGGCCGGTTACCGGCCAGGTACTCGGTCGCGGCGTTCTTGGGGTTGTTCTGCGCCGCTCATGTCGTCGGGGCTGTCGCGACCGACTTCACGGTATTGCTGGTCACCCGGGTCGTCGCGGCGGTCGCCAACGCCGGATTCTTGGCCGTCGCTCTGGCCGCGCTGCCACGATTGGCCGGCTCGGCGGCGATCGGGCGTGCGACCTCCGTGGTGGTCTCCGGGGTAACGGTTGCCTGCGTCGCCGGTGTTCCGGCAGGCACGCTGCTGGGGCAACTCTGGGGATGGCGTTCGGCGTTCTGGGCTGTCGCCGTGATCAGCGGCGCGATGCTCGTACCGGTGTGGGTGCTGGTCGGCCGTGCTGTGCGCGACGGCAATCAGACTGGACCGCAAGGTATCTCACTCCGGCGAGAATGGGTGGTGCTGGGTCTGCGGCCGGTCCTGGGCGCTGTCGTCGTCGGGGTCTTGGTCAATGCGGCGACATTCGCCGGATTCACATACCTCGGCACGATCACTGTCGCCGTCCCCGGGGCGAACGCCCGGTGGGTGCCGGTGGTACTGGCCTTGTTCGGCCTCGGCTCGTTCGCCGGTTCGGCGTTCACCGGCCGCTACAGCGACCGTCATGGCCGACGGATCGTCACCGCCGGAACGGTCGCCCTCGTGGGAGTCTGGCTGCTGGCGGCGCTGACCACGCACACGCTGATCGGGGTGCTGATCATGGCGGCGGCGGCGGGTGCGGTCGCCTTCGGTGTCGGGTCGACGCTGATCGCGACGGTCGTGCAGACCGCGGCACCGAAAGCACCGCGTATCGCAGGCGCTTTGGCGACTACGGCCTTCAACATCGGCGCCGTGCTGGGTCCCGCAGTGGCCGGCGTGGCCGTCGACCGCACCGCTCACCCCGCCACGGCACTGTGGTGCAGCACCGCCTTCGCGGCCGTCGCGGTGGGCGTGGTCCTGGTAGGCCGCCGCGTCGAGGCCGCGCCACCGTCGGCACCCGCGTCGCGACCTCAGCCGACCCCTGGCAGATAGCCCGAGCCGAATGCCGACGTCACGCTGCGTGAGATCACACGCGCAGCGTGACGCCCCTGTGGTTCAGAGGTTTTTCGGCCGGGTCAGGACCATCCGTCCGGGTTGGTGGCGGTCTCACGTGAGATGCCGGAACCGGTGTCCGGAAAGACACTTTATGGTTCCCGGTGCAGGTGCGCGCCGAGTCGGCCGCCTACCCACGACAGGGTGCCGCCCCCGCGCGCCGGAGCGGAAGCGGCACGCGCCCGTTCACACCGGGACGCCGCCGTAGGTCCGCCGGTATTTCGCCTGGAGGAACGACAGGATTCCGAATGCCATCAAGCCGAGGGAAACTACGATGAGCAGCCACGGACCCAGAGCGCTGTCGGCGAAATCGTGCAGGACGGCGTCGACTCCTCTGGCGGTGGCCGGTTCGTAGTTCGCGGCCGCCACCACCGTCGCGAGTCCGATGCCCACCACGATCACGCCCCGCGCCAGGTAACCGAATCGGCCCAGCCAGATGACGCTCTCGCGCGATGCCTGCGTCATCCAGCCCATTCGCAGGTCCTCGACGAAGGCCAGCCGAAGTCCCCGCAGAGTGATCAGGACGCCCAAGGCGAGAATGGCCAAGCCGATCAACAGCACGACCACCTGTCCCCCGTCCCAGCCGAGAATGCGTGCGGTCACATCGCGCGCGACGGCGTCATCGGGCGGCGGCGTGCGCCCGTCGACGACGAACCGGAGGATGACGAAGAACGCCACGGCGTAGACGAGGCCGAGCACCAAGGCCCGCAGCCGAACTCCGTTCGCCCCGGCCGGGGGCGCGGAAGCGGCCTGCGCCAGCCGCCACGCGGCCAGCGCGGCGAATCCGAGCGCCAGGATCCAGAGCAGTGGATAACCCAGCGGTTCACCGGCGAGCGCGGCGAGCGCTCCGCCCGCGTTCGGCTCGTGTTGCGCGACGCCGACAGCCAGCATGAACGCGAGAACGCCGATCACGATGTAGGCGACTCCGCGCGCGATGAAGCCGAATCGCGCGGCCCCTGCCAGCCCGCCGGCCCGCCCGTATCCGCGTGGCCGCCGAGTGTCCCGCCGACGCCACCTACCGCCGTACCGACTGCGCCACCGATCGCCGTAACCGCTGCGCCGCCGTCTGCGGCCCGCTCCCCCGGTGCGACGCCATCGATACCTATCAGCACTTCCAGCACTTCGAAATAGACTCATAATCCTCACCTCTCACGAACCGTATTGCCAGCTTCGGGTGGAATAACCACGACGAAGTCGTCCAGCAGTGAGGACAAGCGCTTGAAAATCGACCAGGTATCCGATTCCGTCTACGTCGTCGCCGGAACGAATGTGAACTGGGCACTGGTGAGTGATGGTTCCGGCGTCACGCTCGTCGACGCCGGATATCCCGCCGACACCGAGGCCGTGCTGGACTCGGTGCGTCAGATCGGTCACGACCTCGCCGATGTCGCCGCTGTTCTGCTGACCCACGCGCATCTCGATCACATCGGCGCCATCCCGGCCCTCGTCGAACAGGTCGGGATGCCCGTCTACACCGGCGCGGAGGAAGTCAGGCACGCCAAACGCGAATACCTGCAACAGATCACCCCGGCTCAGATGGCCAGGCAGCTACTCACCCGGCGCGGCGCCCGATGGGTGACCCAGACCTTACGAGCGGTCCGCGGCCATATCGGTACCAGCATTCCGTCGGCCACCACGGGTGAGGACGCCGCCTTGGCCGCGTTACCCGGCGGCTTCGTCGCCGTACCCACCCCCGGCCACACCGACGGGCACACCGCCTACCTCATGCCCTCCGAAGGCGTCCTGTTCTCCGGCGACGCCTTGGTCACCGGTCATCCCCTCTCGCGCCACACCGGACCGCAACTGTTGCCGAAAGTGTTCAACCACGACGCGACCGGAACTCTCGCCAGCGCGCACGCGCTCGCCGGCCAGCAGGCGGGGACCCTGGTCCCCGGTCACGGGCTACCTGTCCACCAGGACGTGGCGACCCTGGCCGCGACGCTGTACCAGCCGTGATGTGGGCGCGACCGCGCTGCTTCCCGTAGTCCGGCCCGACCTCGGAATCCGCCTCGGCGACACCACGTCTGCTCGTAAGATGAGCGTCGCTCATTTTCATTGATCAGCAGGAGTGCGTGATGCCGCCGAAGGCTGTCGGTCAGCGCCGTCGTCCGACGCAGGAGCGCGCGAAGGCGACTCGGGAGCACATCCTCGACACGGCGGCGCGGTTGTTCGGGGAGCGTGGCATCGCCGATACCTCCACCAACCGGATCGCGATGGAGGCCGGGGTCAGCATCGGCACGGTCTACCGGTACTTCGCCGATCGCGCCGTCCTGGTCGAGGAGTTGCTCGAGCGGTTGCTCGAGACCATCGAGCGGCGTTTCACGCAGCAGGTGTTCAATCTGTCGGAGAAACCGATTCAGCAGATCATCACCGACATCCTGCAAGTGATCACCGCCGAACTGGTCGCGCACGCGCAATTGGTCCGTGCGCTGGTCGGCGGAGTGCAGTTCTACAGCAGTGGCATCCCGGAGTTCGAGCCGCGCCTGCGACTGCTGGTCAAGGTGATGCTGATCCAGGTCCTCGGCCCGGGCGACGATCACGAGTACGACGTGATGACGTTCGTCTTCATCAACACCGGCTTCGCCGCCGTCCTGCGCGCGTCGGCTCTCGATGTCGACGACCACGCACGCGCGGAGGCGATCGATATGACCGCACGGATGATCGGCGCATGGATAGCGGCCGAAGCCGAGGGCAACGCCGGGTGAGACGCGCGGCGTGGCACCGGCGACCGGTGCCCTGCCCGGGTGATCGGCGGTCGAAAAAGTGAGCACGTCACCAGGTTTCGGCTGTGAAATACTCCCCGATTCCAGCAGGGCATGCCCCATTACTCCAGGTCATCGGGCGATTTCGCAGTCGTCGGCCTACTTGTAGAAAGCGGAGTAGTAGCTGATTGAGGGCTCGGATTACCGTTGATGGCGGAGTGAACAACCGGTGACGCCGAGGCGCCGCGCGGTTGTTCCCGGGGGGCCGATTCGAGCTTGGACGTGGCCGCCGTTGTGCGGTGACGAGGAGGTCCCACGTGATGATCGAAGACATCGCCCATCCCGCCGTCGAACCGGAGGGGCGGCCGGTCGCCCGGCCACCGCACGATGTGCACAGGTTGGCGCGCGAGGTGGTCGCGCACGTCATCGATGCGGCGGCGCCCTGCCGGACCCTGCCGGGTGGCGGGGCCGGCACCGACGTCACCGAGGTGGTCCGAGCGTGCCTGCAGTGGGCGATCCACCGATTGGACGGGCATGCCGTGCCGGACCGCATCGACTGTTTGCAGGCCGCGGCAGCGCGTTGGGCACGCGACGGAATCCCGGTCGAGGTGGTCCTGCACGCGGTTCACGTGGGATTCAAGTTCGGGCTGGACCTGCTGTTCACCGACCGGGGATCCGCCCATCCCGTCGACATCGCCACCGGCGCCGCCACCATCGTCGAGCTGTCGAATCTGCTGTCGGCGACGGTCGGCAAGGCCTACGTCCGCGAATACAAGGCCATCGCCGCCGAACACCACACCGCCGTGCACACCCTCACCTCGGCGCTGCTGGGTGGGCACGCGACCTCCGCGATGGCCCGCGAATGCGGAATACCTCTCGCCGAAGAGTATTTCGTGCTCGCCCTCGCCGTGCCCGCGCATCCCGACGAAAGCCATCCCCGGCTCGACCGGCAGGTCGTCGCCCGCCGCAAGCTGCGCCGCCTCCAAGCCGCCCTGGCGGTCCTGTTCGACGACCGGGCGCTGTCACTGCTGTCGGTCGACGGGGGGACCGTCCTCATTCCGTGCACCGGTCCCGCCGCCCCCGGCCTCGACGAGGTCGTCGAGCGACTGTCCGCCGCGGCGCAAGTGCCGGTCACCGCCACCGTCGTGTCCGCGAGCCCCGACGACGTTTCCGCCGCCGCGGGGCAAGCCCACGAACTGCTGGACACGGTGCAACAGCTGGGGCGCGGACCAGGGCTGTACCGGTTCCCCGAGCTGGCGCTGCACTATCAACTGACCCGCCCAGGCGTCGGGCGAGACCGACTGCGCACGCACCTCGCCCCGCTGCTGGGCCATCCGGAGCTGTTGGAGACACTGCGGACCCATCTCGACACCGGCATGCACCGCCTGCGCACCGCTCGGCGACTGCACGTTCATCCGAACACGGTCGATTACCGGCTACGCCGGATCGCGCAGCTCACCGGCCTCGACCCGGCGGACGGCAGAGGACTGTGGTACCTGCGCTCCGCGCTCATCGCCTCGGCCGCGGGCGACATCCCGAGCGAGATACCCGCGGGCGCCCGCCGCCCGGCCTGAACAACGGTGTCCGACCCGGCAACGGCGTGGTCGACAAGCCGCGGTCGCGCCGCGAAAAATACTGGACGTGCGGCATCCGCGGCACGAATGCTCATGGAGGTGCATGCGGTGGCCGGACGGGTACCCAAAGGTCGTCTGGCCCGAAGCGGCCGCCTCGGCGGTCTGGCCGCCGGGCAGGCCGTACGCGGCGTCGGGACCCGGTTGTCGATGATCGGCAGGACCGAAGAAGCTCGGCGAGTGCTCGCCGAGCGCTCGGCGCTGCAGACCGCACAGCAGCTCGTCACGGTGCTCGGCGGCATGAAGGGCGCGGCGATGAAGCTGGGCCAGATGTTGTCGGTGCTCGAGGTCGACCTCGTACCGGAATCGCACCGTGAGCTGTTCCGAACCAAGCTCGCCGAATTGCGCGATCGCGCGCCCGCGGTGCCGTTCACCGCGATGCGGAAGGTCATCGAGGACGACCTCGGGCCGTTGGCGCGAGTGTTCGCCGACTTCGACGAGACACCGATCGCCGCGGCGTCGATCGGGCAGGTGTACCGGGGGCGGTTACGCGACGGACGCACCGTCGCGGTCAAGGTGCAGTACCCGGGGGTGGACGCGGCGATCCACGCGGACATGCGCAATCTGGAACTGATCGGCAAGCTGTGGAAATCCGTCCTGCCGAGCGCGGCCGACACCGCCGTGCTGGACGAAATCGCCCGCAATATCGGCAACGAACTCGACTACCCACGTGAAGCCCGCACTCAGCACCGGGTGGCGATGCGCTACCGCGGCCATCCTTTCGTCACCGTCCCCGACAGCATCGAAGACCTCTGCACGCGGAGGGTTCTCGTCACGGAGTTCGTCGACGGCAGCGACTTCCGGCAGATCCGGGCGCTGCCCGCGGCCGAACGTGATCGCCTCGGCGAGCTGATCTACCGCTTCTACATCAGCGCACTGTTCAGCGACAACGAATTCTGCGGTGACCCGCATCCGGGAAACATCCTGCTCGCGGCCGACGGCCGGCTGGCGTTCGTCGACTTCGGCCTCTACGACCACATGGACCCCGTGCACGTCGACTTCGAACGGGCGTGTCTGCGGGCCGCCGGGGAACACCGCGCCCGAGACCTGTACGACGCCTGGGTGGGACGCGGCATCATCGACCCGGACGCGGGCGTCACCGAAGAGGAATGCCTGCAATACGTGTGGGCGGCCGCGGGATGGCATCTGCTGGACGAGCGGATCACCATCACACCCGAGATCGCCACCGGAGCGGTCGTGCTCGCCGTAGATCCCCGAGCCGCCGAGTTCCGAGGCATGCGCCATCAACTACTCCCGGCCGAGCACGTCTTCTCGCGCCGCGCGGACCTGTTCACCTTCGCCGCGCTCGGCCAGCTGCACGTCACCAACAATTGGCATCGCCTCGCACGGGAGTGGCTGTACCACGAGCCACCCGCGACCGACATCGGGCGTGCGATCGAGCGGTGGCGACGCGCCTGAGCCCAACGGGCCTGCACGCCCCCGCATTGCGGAGGGTTCCGGTGCCGTCATCCCTGCGGTCGGGGTCAGCGACAACGACTGCGGTGCTTCGCCGCTGAGAAGTTCGGCACGAATCAGCCGCCGCATCCTTGCTCGGCATAGCAAACCCGCAGCGGTACAACATTTTCGAGCGGGTGGGTTACTGTCCTGCGGACCCGCGCGCTGGCGATCCAGCCGCTCGGGCGGTCATGTCGTACTCCGGAATCGAGGCAAGCGAATGAACCACAAGCTCTGGTTGCTCGGACGGTCTGTCACGGTTGGTGCCCATATCCTGGGCGAGACCATATTTCGGCCGAAAGCCCGAGATGTCGAGGATGTCCCGGTGTCCGGGGAAACGGTCACACCGCAGTGGCTGACGGCTGTCCTGTGCCGCGAGGTGCCCGAAGCAGAGGTGATCTCGTACGAGACCGCCGACGGCAGCCGCGGAACATCCACCCGCGTCGCGCTTCGCGTGGAATACAACGACGCGGGCAAGCAGGCGGAGTTGCCGACCGATCTCTTCGCGAAGACCACGACCGCCTTCTCGCAACGCATCCTGCTCGGTGGCGGCAAGATGATCGACGGCGAGACCCGCTTCTTCCGAGACTTCCGCCCCCAGGTCGACATCGAGGCTCCGTTCGGCTACTGGGGCGCCGCCGACGCGGCCTCCTGGCGATCGATCGCTCTGATGGAGGACGTCGCCGCGACCCGCGGGGCGCGGTTCATCGAGCCGACCGCGCCGGTCGCCCGCGACCAGATCGAGGATCTGGTGCGCAATCTCGCCCGATTGCACCGCACTTTCTGGAACCACCCGTCGATCACGGACCTCAAGACCACGACCGAGGCGCTCCAGGCATATCTCGCCGCCATCGATATGAAGAAGCGTTGCGCGGTGGGTCTGCGCCGAGCGCAGGAAGTTGTTCCCGAAGCACTGCACGGCCGAGCAGATCGGCTGTGGGCAGGCGTCGAGCGAGCGATCGGCATGGCGACCGACGATATGCCCCAGACCTTGCTGCACGGCGATCCGCACATCGGACAGACATACCGAACCGGCGCCGGGCGAATGGGATTCGTCGACTGGCAGGTGGTGATGCGGGGCGGCTGGGCACACGACTTCGCCTATACTGTCAACTCGGGATGCGAGCCCGAGGACCGGCGTGCGTGGGACCGCGAACTATTGGCCGCTTATCTGGACGAGCTCGGAGCCCTCGGCGGAGCGGCCCCGTCCTTCGACGACGCCTGGCTGGCGTACCGGCAACAGAGCATGTTCGCCTACGCGGCTTGGGCCTTCACGATCGGCAGGGCGGCCTACCAGCCCAAGATGCAGCCCGTGGAAACCTGCCTGACACTGTTGAAGCGGATCACCACGGCCATCGACGATCACGAGTCACTCGACGCTCTCGGTGTCTGACAAGGACTGATTCCAGTCTCCGTCGTCGCGGCGCGGTCGGATGACAGTCCGGCCGCGTACGGCGCCGCGAACCATGCCGCGGAGCGTATTTCGGATACGTTGCCGATCGCGGTCCATGCGCGCTATACCATCGACCGGTTCCGGCGCAGACCCGGCAACTCGCTCCAGCGCAGTGTCGGGCAGGGAGCGGTAGTGCAGCAGTCAGGTAATATGTATCAATCAGTTTGGAGTTCGCTCTTTGAGTACGCCGCAATCTCAGGTTCAGGATCGGTCCTGCCCGGTCGCGCACGGATCGCCGATCGATTCCGACGTCAGCCGGGTGTCCATGTATTCGCCCGAGTTCGCGGCCGATCCGCACCGCGCCTACCGCGAAATGCGCCGACGCTACGGGTCCCTGGCTCCGGTCGAGCTGGCACCCGGCGTGCCCGCCACCCTGGTGATCGGCTACAGCACCGCGGTGCGGATCCTCAATGATCCCGAGCATTTCCCCGCGGATCCGAGGACGTGGCAGAAGAACATCCCGGCCGACTGCCCCATCCTGCCGCTCCTGGAGTGGCGGCCCATGGCAAGCCGCAGCACCGGGACGGACTTCACCCGCTACCGAGGGGCGATCACCGCGAGCATCGATGCGGTCGATCTGTACGCCCTCCACGCCGTCGTGGAGGGACTCGCCGTCCCGCTGATCAACTCCTTCTGCCAGGACGGTTCTGCCGACCTCATCCGCCAGTACGTGTTCCCCTTGGTGTTCCAGGTGGTGAATTATCTGCTCGGCTGCCCCCCGGAGATCGGCGAGCAGGTCGCCGCCGGGACAGCCGCCCTCCTCGAGGGTGTCGACGCCGAGAAGGGCAATCAGATGCTCGGCGAGGCGCTGATGAGATTGGTGACACTCAAACGCGCCGAACCGCAACACGACATCACCTCGGTACTGCTCCAGCATCCCGCCCGGCTGGACGACGTCGAGGCTTCGCACCACGTGTCACAGGTCTACGGCACCGGGATCGAATTCCAGCTGAACCTGATCGTCAACACCCTGCTGCTGATTCTCACCGACGAGCGTTTCGGTGACAGTTTCCTGGGCGGGAACCTGTCTTCCCGCGACGCACTCGACGAGGTCTTGTTCAACGACCCGCCGCTGGCGAACCTGCTGATCACCTATCCCCGCCATCCGATTCTCATCGACGACGTCTGGCTGCCGGCCCACCAACCCGTCGTCATCAGCATGGCCGCCTGCAACAACGACCCCGCGATCCGCACCGGAGACCTGACCGGTAACCGCTCCCACCTGGCCTGGGGCCTCGGCCCGCACGCCTGCCCAGCGCGATCCCTGGCCTACCTGATCGCGCAAGAAGCCATCGATCAACTCCTCGACGCCCTGCCGGAGATCACACCGAACCTGCCGAATCGGACACCCAACTGGCGGCCGGGCCCCTTCCACAGAGCGCTGACCGAATTGCCGGTCACGTTCCCACCAACTGCTCCACTGAACATCTGACAAACACCGGGATCCCTCCGGTACACCGCCGCCGACCGGACCGCGATCGGGCGGTCGGCGGCGCACCGATCCGCACGCGCTTCGGCTCGTCCGGCCGCGATTGGCAACCGCGGCCTCGTCCGAAGACCACCTGCTGATTTCCGGCTCACAGCGCCTCTCTTCGCCGCCCGGTGGATGAGCAGCCGCATCCGCGGACGGTGACGCTCGCGCGGCAGCGGAGGCGCGGCGGTTACCGACCACCGCGCCTCCGCCTGGTCAGTTCCGCTTCAGGGCGCCGACGCTGAGCGATCCGTTCGCAGTCGTCCGCGAATTCTGCTCTGCCGCGCGGACGTAACCGATGGGATCTTTGTCGACGGACTGGACGCCGGCGTAGTTCCGCGCTTCGTAAGCGGCGAAGGCGACCGCCAGTTCATGGCGGCGCGGCAGCCCCGCCAGACGGCGGAAGTCGGTGAGGCCCTCGCGTTCCTCCTCGGCCATGCGATCGCTGTTGGCCGAGTTCGCCGCCGCGACGGCCGCGTACCAGTCATCGGTACCGACCTGATGCCGCGCCACTTCGGCGATCGCGTCACGGATCTCGTTGTGGTCGTGGATGGCGTCGAGTGTCTCGCCTCTTACCCTGCCCGCGCGCCGGGCCGCGATACCCACCTGCAGCAGTTCGGGGTAGAAGATCTCCTCTTCCGCCAGCGCGTGCAACTCGAGGAAGGCCGCCAGTCTCTCCCAGATCGCGGAGAGCACGCCGGTCTGACCGCGGTCGATCTGCTCCAGAATCGCGAAGAGCCGCCGCTGCTCGTGGTGGTCGTCAAGGATCAACTGGGTGATGTCCACAATTCCTCCCTGATACGCACGTGAGGTCAGCACCGCACACCGAGGCCGGCTGCCCCTCGGGGAGCCCGACGATAACCCACCGCCGAGCCGTTCCGGAGCTGACGCACCGGCGAGCCGCCCGGCTGTTCCGCACTCATCGACCGGGCATTTGCGGTGGGCCGCCGCTCGAGGCGCGCCTACCGGAAACGGACCTCACGCCGGCACCATCGAGCGAGAGTCTCGAAATCGCGGCCGCTCGCGGCCAACAGGACACGACCGCATCGCGACACACCATTCAGCCATACACGACGTGTTGGCGACAGCACCAGTGCCGACACCCGCCAGGGCCACGTCTCGACCGGTGTGGACCGATCCTTCGCGCACAGTGAGCGCCGCCGACGAACCTCGGACGGCACGGTGTCACAGACGGATTACGTGTGCACCGTATTGGAAGTTCGCGCCGATCGTCGCGAGGACCACCGGGTCTCCGCTCCCCAGCACGAGACGACCCGCGCGCACTTCCTCAGCAAGAAGTATCAGAACGCTTGCCGCCGACGTATTTCCATACCGATCCACGTTGGCCGGCATCCGCTCCGGAGCGATACCCAAGGCATCTCTCAGCTTTTCGATCAGGCGGAGATTGGCCTGATGCACGAGGACGCTCGTCACATCGGCAAGGCTGATCCGAGCGGCCGCGACCGCGTGATCGATGGCTTTCTTCAGCACGGGCGCATATGCTTCCGCGACACGTTTTCCGATGACATAGAAGGCGTGGTCCGCCAGCGCCGTACCGGGCAGCCCGGCCGGTCGCAGGTTGCCGCCTCCCCTTACTCGAGCGATCTCATAGAACTCGTTGACCGTGAGGGAGGACGCCATTTCCGAAGCACTGTCATCGCCCACCACCTCCAGCACCACCGCGCCCGCCCCGTCGCCGAAAAGCAAAGGCGAGAGGAAGGATTCCACCTCACTGTCATCGAATTGAATCGCCCCGGCGTACACCGTTGGGTCATAGAGGAGAGACATCGTGTGGGTCAGGACAACCGCAATGCGCTCACGATGCCCTCCGAGCAGAAGTTCTTTCGCCCATTGCAGACAGAAGGCCGCGCCCCCGCAGCCGACGTCGACTTGCAGCACCGTCGCATCCGATCGCATGCCCAGGCGGTGGTGCAGCATCTGCGCGTCACTGCCGAAATGCAGCAGGTCCGGCGTGCACGTGCCGTATAGGAGACCGTCGAGTCCAGCCGGATCCACGCCGGCGCGCTCGAGCGCTTCGATGAGTGCCCGCTCGGCGAGGATCGCTGCCGGACCAGGGGGCTCACCATACCCTTCCGGAATCGCAGCACGCCCGGTCCGATCATCGAGATCGAAGAAGAACCGTCGCTCTCGAATTCCTGTTTTCTGCTCGAATCGAGCTGCGTTCCAGGGGTTCTTCCGCGGGCCAGGAAACATTCGAAGCAAACGATCATTAGCGATCACCGTCGGAGGAACCGATGCA
This sequence comes from Nocardia asiatica NBRC 100129, assembly GCF_000308415.1. Taxonomy (GTDB): domain Bacteria; phylum Actinomycetota; class Actinomycetes; order Mycobacteriales; family Mycobacteriaceae; genus Nocardia; species Nocardia asiatica. Next base: position 15,974 of record NZ_BAFS01000067.1, read on the forward strand.
CCCGCGCCGGCGATACGAACCTTCATTGCAGACTCCGTACTCAGTGGAAGCCGCCCGTGAACAAGTCGTCCACAGGCGAACCCGTAGACGCTGCGGAATCCGCGACTGACCGGAACGATTTGTTGCGCCACAGAAGGGTTCGAACGTCGAAGGGTTGACGCAACGACACAATCATACAGACTGGTTGGTAATCATCTTCCGATTGCGACTTGATCCGAAGTACAGCGACTGCAGACGGGCAACCCGCTGTCCCGGGCAAGAGATTCCACGCCCGCCGTGGACTACCGCACGCAGTGCCTCGTATGCCGTAGGGACGCCTTGTTCGATCTGATGGCTGAAGTAGTCGTCGTTGCGGGCCAGCTCGTCCTCGAAGTTGTGGCGAATCACCTCGAGCAACTGGTCGTCGCGGGAGCAGACCAAAGCGCGTGTGGCCGCCGGGTCGAGCAGGTAGACGTTCAGAGAAGAACTCATGAGACGACCCTAGGTACGGTGACGAGCAGCCGTAACTGTCGATCATGACCATTCCGGTAGATGATCCCGACTCTCGGCGGTGTTTCACTGGAGGCGTCTCCCCGCCGAGGGCGCTCATCGCAGCGAAGTGGAGAGTCTCCATAACGCGCAGTGGTGAATTCAGTGGGCTTTCCGCTCTCGGGAGGCCGGCACCCCCACTTGTCGAGCCGCTGTAGGCGTTGCCATGGCGTGCAACGCAGGTTCCGGGAGCGACTTCCCAGAGAGTATGCTTCTCGCTCGCCGAGACTATGCTTGCCCCGTGAATGCTAGGCGACCGGAACGGCTGAGCAGGCGTTCGTCACCGGCCCACTTCGTCGGGCGTGACCGTGAGCTGGAGAAAATCAGCACTCTCCTGCTAGGCCCGGCGCGCATGATCACCCTCACCGGCGTAGGCGGAATCGGGAAGACTCGCTTGGCGACTGAAGCCGTCGGCCGATTCGGCAAAGGAGAAAACGGAAAGGCACGAACGTACTGGGTGCGGTTGGCGCGACTGGCGGTCGGCTCCGATACGGTCGCCGTCGCGGAAGAAATCGCCCACGCGGTGATCGAGGCGGACTACTCAGGACGATCGGCACAGGACGCCCTCCTCGACACCCTCACCCACACCGACCCGACCGGGCGTGTCCCGCGCACTGTACTGGTGCTCGACAATTGTGAGCACGTCCTCGCCGAAGTCGCGCGCCTGAGCGCGACGCTCCTCGACTCGGTGGCCGAGCTGACGATCCTGGCCACCAGCCGTGAACCCCTCGGCTGGGAGGACGAACATCTGATCACCGTCCCGCCCCTGCCGCACCGGCACGCGCTGACCCTGTTTCGGCACCGCGCCGAACTCACCGGTCACACCATCGCAGGCGCAGAGCAGACCACTACGGCAGCGGCCATCTGCCGCCGCGTCAACAACCACCCCCTCTACATCCAACTGGCAGCCGCACGACTGCGTCACCAACCACTGGCGATGATCCTGAAAGGACTCACCGGCCACGCCGACGACGCTCGACTACATTGGTCGCGCGCCCCTCACGGGATCGCCGAATCGCGGCATCGCGCGGTCACCGATGTCATCGCCTGGTCGTACAACCTGTGCAGCGACAAAGAACGCCTGCTCTTCGACCGGTTATCCGTTTTCGCCGCAGGTTACGCCACCAATCCTGATGACCTCGACAGCGACGGCAGACTGGACGGGGGAGCCGAACTCGCTGCCATCGCGGCGATCTGCGCCGACGACGAGAACACTTCCGGCGCAGGCAGCGCGTCTTATCACGAGAGCGTTTCCAGTGCGTTCCTGCACCGCCACGAGATCGAACACCTGCTCGAACGACTGGTTGATCAGTCACTGGTTCTGGTGCACATGACACCCACCACGGTGCGGTATTCGATGTTGGAGAGTCTTCGGATATTCGCGCGGCAGCGACTCCACGAACGCTCCGCCAGTGCGGTCGATGAACCCAGCCGACTCGCCCGGCGACATCGCCGCTATTACCGCGACAAGGTCGCCGACGCGGCGGCGAACTGGCTCGGCCCCGCAGAACACGATCTGCTGACATGGGCTCGGGGAGCCTGGGACAATATCCTGACCGCGATCGAAACAAGTATCACGACACCAGGCGAGTCCGCAGTCGGCCTGGAAATCTGTATCGGGCTGCTCGCTCTGAGATTGCCCTTCTTCATGAGCTCATTTCGCGAGATCCGCCAGTGGACCCAGCGCGCCTTGCACGCAAGCCAGGAATTGGCGCCAGAGCCAGTCGAACTCCAGGTGGAAGCGATGGCCCTGCTCGTATGGATCCTCATATGCCAGGATGAGGCCGAAGACGCCGAAACGATGCTGGAGTACTGTGTCGCCGCATGTCTTCCGGAAACCGACAGCGGAACCGACTGGAGACGAACAGCCGAGACCGATACAGGTTTGCCTGCCGCGGTCGAATTGGCTTGGGGTACGGAACTACTACTGGCTCGCAGTGACCCGAGAGCAGTCATTGTGCTGGCACGGGCTCGCGAGAAGTTCCATCGCCTCGGCAACCCAGGCGGCGAGGCGATGAGTCGCATGTTCGAAACATTGGCGGCGGTCCTGCTCGGCCCCCCGGAACAGGCCCTCGAACTCTCGCGCGACAACCTCGACCGTGCCACCGCGTCAGGAGCGACGTGGTTGATCTCTTGGGCTCACGTGAACTGGGCAGTCGCCTTGACGAAAAATGGCAAACCTTCTGAGGGATCGCTCTTCCTACGGCGGGCGCTGACCTATCAACTGTCCGCTGGAGATCGCTGGACCGCGTCGTGGGCAGCTCAGCTGCGGACTTGGTCACTGGCTCAAATCATCACCGACTCGATCACGAAAGGCGACACCGATCGCGCTACCCTCGTGGCATTGGCCACCGAAATCGCTCATCTCAGCGGAGGGCTCAGAACACAGCGAGCAATGCTCGGCATCCGCATCGACAAGATGGGGCCGTTCGCGGACGAATCTCACAAGTCCAACGTGGTGGCACGCAAGATACTCGGTTCCGAAGCCTTCACCGCAGCAGAGGATCGGGGCTCCCGCCTTCGTCCGGAGTTGAGCGAAGTGCAACGCCTGGCACTGGGCACATTGACGATCGAAACGCCCTCGGAGAAGGTGCCGACCTCGCACTGGCACAAGCTTACGCCCACCGAACGACAGGTCGCCATCCTGGCTGCGGCCGGATGGACCAATAGCGCCATCGCCACCCGCCGCGGAAAATCCACCAGGACCATCGACGCCCAACTGTCCGCAATCCTCCAGAAACTGACTATCGCCTCACGCGACGACATCATCGAACACATTCCCAAAGACACCATCGACCAGGTCCGGACCGAAGCCATCCGATAACCACCGCACTGGAGCGCCGTCCACTGACTGGTCGGTGCCGTCCGTCGAAGTCCCGCCCCTCAACAGTAGCGCCGCAGCGAGACTGGCGCGGGTGATCACAGCGCGAGGGTGACCGGGCAGGCCTGCGAATCCAGGTCTCGCGATGCCCGGTTGCGGCTCACTCTTCGAATGCTGACCGACGGACGATGGGACATCTGGAACGGCATCGATCAGTGCGACGGTAAACCCCTGACCACGCGGGCGGGGACCATGTCTTATCCGGTACATGATTACCGGCGCGGTCGATGGTGTAGTTGATGCGTCGGCCACGCGAGGGCGACAGATTACTGGACTCGGTGGCCATGCATTCACACGGACGCCCTTCCGTGTCGTACTCCCGCATAGCAACACCAGGGAACTCGATATAACTCCAGGTGTTGAAGATATCGATTGGAATCGGAGTGAACATTCACCAGTCCGTCGAGCCGCAAGAGCCGATGTCGATGACCCCTTACCGCCCCAGCACACCGCTCCTAGCAGGGGCGGAGCGTGCAAAGTACTGGTCTGCCGCCGCTGCGATCCGGCAAATCGATCTGGACGAGATTCACAGTACGGTTGATCGGACCGCGCCACCCTTGGTGAGCACATTTTGCGGGAACGGCCATGCAGAGCTGACCAGCCAGTACGCCTTACCCCTTGTTTCCGGGGTGATCAATTCTGTTCTCGGTGTCCCGCCAGACCTGAGCGAACGGGCCACAGGAGGTATGGCGGCAATACTCGACGGCACCGAAGAAGTCAGCGGCGACACCCTTGTGGGAGACATTTTTCTCGAATTGGTCCGCCGGAAGCGTGAGCAACCGGGTGACGACGTCACCACAAGGTTGATCAATGGTTCGATCGGGCCTACGGATGAGGAACTGGTCCACCAGCTCAGGCTGTACTGCGGAGCAGGAATCCAGCCGGCACAGTACGTTCTGATCAACACTCTTCGGTTCATGCTCACCGACGACCGTTTCGCCGAACGCCCGCACGGGGACAGCCTGTCCCAGTTGAACGCATTGCACGAGGCGCTGTTCACCGACCCACAACCGCATCTCGGCCCGGCATGGGACGTGGCCTACGTGGTCGCCCGAGAGGCGATTTACCAGCTTCTGAACGCGTTGCCGGATATGAAACTGGCAGTTCCGTCGGGTGAACTCATACCGGATCCAGGCGCTTTCCATCGAACGTTGCCGACGCTACCGGTGATCTTTCCGCCCTCGCACGACGAGAATCCATCGCGCTGATGCGGTCGGGTTCATTACTGCCGCACCCCCCGCGGAATGAGATGGGCTGTGGCGCATCGGGTGTTGCTCTGAAGTGAGCGCCTGATGGTACAGATT
>NZ_BAFS01000066.1 GCF_000308415.1 Nocardia asiatica NBRC 100129
ATTCGCTGCACGACCGGTGGTTCACCGCGGCCCAGGCCAAGGAGTACGGCTTCATCGACCACATCGTCGACTCGTTCGGGCAGATCGTCCCGCAACGCCAGCGAATCGGGATCTCGGCATGAGCGGTCAGGCCTGGAGTAGGCAGCGGAGCGTGACCACGGAAGGCCCCGCCCATGCCGCAAACGGATACAGCATGAGCGGTCAGGCCTGGAGTAGGCAGCGGAGCGTGACCACGGAAGGCCCCGCCCATGCCGCGAACGGATACAGCATGAGCACCTACACCATTCCCAATGTGATCGCGCAGCATCCGCGCGGCGGCGAGCGGATCACCGACATCTACTCCCATCTGCTCGCGGAGCGGATCGTCTATCTCGGCACGCCGATCGACTCGGGCGTCGCCAACGCGCTCATCGCGCAGTTGCTGCACCTGGAATCGGAAAGCCCGGAACAGGAGATCAACCTCTACATCAACTGCGAGGGCGGTGATCTGTCCTCGATGCTGGCGGTATACGACACCATGCAGCACATCCAGTCGCCGGTGCAGACCACCTGCGTCGGGCAGGCGATCGCGGTCGGCGCTGTGTTGCTGGCCGGTGGCGAGCCAGGCCGCCGCGCCATGCTGCCGCATGCCAGGGTGGTGCTGCACCAACCCGCCGCGCGCGGGCAGGGCACGATTCCCGATCTGATCCTGCAGGCCGACGAACTGGTGCGGATGCGGGCGGAGATCGAGTCGATCCTGTCGCGCCACACCGGGCAGACGGTGGAGCGGCTACGGCGCGATACCGACCGCGACCGGGTCTTCACCGCGTCGGCCGCGATCGAGTACGGGCTCGTCGACCAAGTACTGGGACGCCGGGACTGACCTGCGCCTCGCGCCACCTGTGCGCGTGTCGAAGGACTGCGTCCGACCAGTCGTACCCGCGGTTCCGCTCCGGCCGTGGGTGGGGTTGTCGACGGGCTGGGTCCGGCCGGTCGTACCCGCGGTTTCGCTCCGGCCGTGGGTGGGCTGTTGACAGGCTGGGTCCGGCCGGTCGTGCCCGCGCCTCGGCTCGGGGCCGTGTGCGATGGTAGGCGCGCGGCGCTAAGCCGCCAGCGCCATGAGGGTGGGTCCTGTGCCGGAACGCGGTGCCGACCGTTGCAGGAAGGCGACTCGGCGACGGGCCCGCAGGTCGTCCGCCACCTGGCCGAGGATCTCACCCAGCGTGGTGCCCAGCGACCCGGCCAGGGCGGCGATCATCTCGCTCGACGGCTCCTTGCGCCCCCGCTCCACCTCAGACAGATACTGCGGGGAAATGCCCGCGCGCCCGGCTGTTTCGACGAGCGTCTCGCTGCGGTCCTGCCGCAGCGTGCGCAACTGTTCGCCGAGCACCTCGCGCCAGAGGGGTTCCGGGGGCGCCTGCGGTTGCGGCTGCCGAGGCAGATCGTCGCGTCCACCGGGGATCGAGTGAAGTCTCGGGTGCTCGGTCATGGTCCGAGCGTACGATCCCGGATCGCCGGTCTGCCCGGCATTACGCTCTGGGCGTACGAGCGGGTAGTTCCGGCGCCGGTGTGCCCGGATTCGGCGTGGTCACCGCCGTGATCGGGCCGGACCGAGGATGATGGGTAACCGTGCCCGAGAATACGAAGGTCTCCGATCTCAAGCCGCGCAGTCGCGACGTCACCGACGGCCTGGAGCGGACCGCTGCGCGCGGCATGCTGCGCGCGGTCGGCATGGGCGACGAGGACTGGGAGAAGCCGCAGATCGGCGTGGCCTCCTCGTGGAACGAGATCACGCCCTGCAACCTGTCGCTGGACCGGCTGGCCAGAGGTTGCAAGGACGGCGTCTTCGCCGGTGGCGGATTCCCCATGCAGTTCGGCACCATCTCGGTGTCCGACGGCATCTCCATGGGGCACGAGGGGATGCACTTCTCCCTCGTCTCCCGCGAGGTGATCGCCGACAGCGTCGAGACGGTGATGCAGGCCGAGCGGCTCGACGGTTCGGTGCTGCTGGCCGGGTGCGACAAGTCGCTGCCGGGGATGCTGATGGCCGCGGCCCGGCTGGATCTGGCGAGTGTGTTCCTGTACGCGGGCTCGATCCTGCCCGGCGTCGCGAAGCTCTCCGACGGCAGCGAACGCGAGGTGACCATCATCGATGCGTTCGAAGCGGTCGGCGCCTGCGCCCGCGGGCTGATGAGCCGCGAGGACGTCGACGCCATCGAGCGGGCGATCTGTCCGGGCGAGGGCGCCTGCGGCGGCATGTACACCGCCAACACCATGGCCAGCGCGGCCGAGGCGCTGGGCATGTCGCTGCCCGGCAGCGCGGCGCCGCCCGCGACCGACCGTCGCCGCGACGGTTACGCCCGCCGCAGCGGCGAGGCCGTGGTCGAGTTGATCCGCCAGGGCATCACGCCCTCCGACATCCTCACCAAGCCCGCGTTCGAGAACGCCATCGCCGTCGTCATGGCGTTCGGCGGCTCCACCAATGCCGTGCTGCACCTGCTCGCCATCGCGCACGAGGCGAAGGTCGAGCTGACCCTGGACGATTTCGCCCGCATCGGCCGCCGGGTGCCGCACCTCGCCGACGTCAAACCGTTCGGCAACCACGTGATGACCGACGTGGACCGGATCGGCGGCGTGCCGGTGATGATGAAGGCGCTGCTCGACGCCGGACTGCTGCACGGCGACTGCCTGACCGTGACGGGCAGGACGGTGGCGGAGAACCTCGCCGACATCACCCCGCCCGATCCCGACGGCAAGGTGATCCGGGCGATGGCGTCGCCCATCCATCCGACCGGTGGCATCGCCATCCTCACCGGTTCGCTCGCACCCGATGGCGCCGTGGTCAAGTCGGCGGGCTTCGAGTCCGACGTCTTCACCGGCACGGCACGGGTGTTCGACGGGGAACGACCGGCGATGGACGCCCTCGAGGACGGCACGATCACCGCGGGCGACGTGGTGGTCATCCGGTACGAGGGCCCGAAAGGCGGTCCCGGCATGCGCGAGATGCTGGCCATCACCGCGGCCATCAAAGGCGCGGGGCTGGGCAAGGACGTCCTGCTGCTCACCGACGGGCGGTTCTCCGGCGGAACGACGGGGCTCTGTGTCGGGCACGTCGCGCCGGAAGCCGTCGACGGCGGACC
>NZ_BAFS01000065.1 GCF_000308415.1 Nocardia asiatica NBRC 100129
GTTAGAGGTGATCGCACTACTGGGGTGCGCCGTTATCGGTGGCGGGTGCTTCCTTTGGTGCGGATGTGGCGATCGCTCGCGCCTGGGGTGGGCCGCAAACGGCGGATTCTCGGTCTCGATTCCTCGGAACCTGGGGTTGGGGTGCGTAGGTGGTGGCGACTTCCTTCGTGACGTACGGGGCCGCTCGGACGCGTTCCAGCCGGTTGGTTTCCCAGCGGCTGAGGTGGGGTTCGCGGGTCTGGCGTGGTTCGTGCGTGGGAGTGGTCGGCGTTCGGGGGCGCGGCGGAATCGGGGCCGGGCGGCGTCGCCGGGGGAATACCCGAATATTCTGGCTCGTTGTCGACTGCGATGGGTCGGCGTTGTGGAAAGGTGTGCGACTCGTGCTGGTGATCAGGGCCGACCTCGTGGAGGCGATGGTGGCGCACGCGCGCGCCGATCACCCCGACGAAGCCTGCGGTGTCATCGCGGGACCGGAGGGCTCCGACCGTCCGGAGCGCTTCATCGCCATGGTCAACGCCGAGCGTTCGCCGACGTTCTACCGTTTCGACTCCGGCGAGCAGCTGAAGGTGTGGCGGGCGATGGACGACGCCGACGAGACACCGGTGGTGATCTACCACTCGCACACCGCCACCGAGGCCTACCCGAGCCGGACCGACGTGTCGTACGCCTCCGAGCCGTTCGCGCACTACGTGCTGATCTCCACCCGTGACCCCGAGCAGCACGAGCTGCGCAGCTACCGGATCGTCGACGGCGAGGTCACCGAGGAGCCGGTGCGGATCGTGGACGCGTACGAGAACTGAGACCCGATGCCCGATCGTGAAACCGAGGAGTACTCATGCCGGTAACCGTGTCCATCCCGACCATCATGCGGGGCCTCACCGGAGGGGAGAAGCGCGTCCAGGCCGAAGGCGCCACGCTGTCGGCGCTGATCGCCGATCTCGAGGCCAACCACCCCGGGCTCGCCGAGCGCCTGCTGAAGGACGGCAAGCTGAACCGCTACGTCAACATCTACGTCGACGACGAGGACGTGCGCTTCGCGGGCGGACTCCAGGCCGAGGTGCCCCAGGACGCCAGCGTCACGATCCTGCCCGCCGTGGCCGGAGGCTGACCCCTCCGTGGCGCGTTACGAATCGCTGATCGCGACCCTCGGCGACACCCCGCTCGTCGGCCTGCGCACCCTGTCTCCCCGATGGGACGGGGACGATCACGTGCGGCTGTGGGCCAAGCTGGAGGATCGCAACCCGACCGGCTCGATCAAGGATCGGCCCGCCCTGCGGATGATCGAGCAGGCCGAGGCCGACGGGCTGCTGCGACCAGGGTGCACGATCCTGGAGCCCACCAGCGGGAACACCGGCATTTCGCTGGCCATGGCCGCGAAACTCAAGGGGTACCGGCTGATCTGTGTGATGCCGGAGAACACCTCGGTGGAGCGGCGGCAGCTGCTCACCATGTTCGGGGCGCGGATCATCGATTCCCCCGCGGCGGGCGGCTCCAACCAGGCCGTCGCGCTGGCCAAGCAGATCGCGGCGGAGAACCCGGACTGGGTGATGCTCTACCAGTACGGCAATCCGGCGAACGCGTCCGCGCACTACGAGACCACCGGCCCGGAGATCCTCGCCGACCTGCCCGAGATCACGCACTTCGTCGCCGGGCTCGGCACCACCGGCACGCTGATGGGGACCGGTCGTTTCCTGCGCGAGAAGGTGCCCGGCATCGAGATCGTAGCGGCCGAGCCGCGGTACGGCGAGCTGGTCTACGGCCTGCGCAACATCGATGAGGGATTCATCCCCGAGTTGTACGACGAGAGCGTGCTGACCACCCGTTTCTCGGTCGGCCCATACGACGCGGTGAAGCGCACCCGCGAACTGGTGCTCGAAGAAGGCATTTTCGCGGGCATCTCCACCGGAGCCATCCTGCACGCCGCGCTCGGCGTGGCCCGTAAGGCGGTGAAAGCGGGCACGCGCGCCGACATCGCGTTCGTGGTCGCCGACGGCGGATGGAAGTACCTGTCCACCGGGGCGTACGACGGCACGCTCGAGGAGGCGGAGGAGCGGCTCGACGGCCAGCTCTGGGCCTGATTCCCCGGCCGCGCCGGTACCCTCGGTGAGGCGGGGCCACGACCCCGCCACGGCGAGGAGGTGGCCATGACCGGCGCGGGACTCGGGCCGTCGTTCGACCCCGATCGGATTGCGGCGATCCGTGCGCGAGCTGGTGCGCCGGGGCCGTCGGCGCTCCCGGCGGCCGGAGGCTTCGGCGTGATGAAGCAACTGTGGTTGCGCGCGGGGATACTGATCGCGGCGTTCGTGGGAGTGCTCTACGGCGTCGAAGGGGTCGACTCCGCCGTCCACGGGGAATTGGAGTACGCGGGCATCCACCCACGCCGTGCCGACGGCCTGTCCGGCATCCTGTTCGCCCCGTTGCTGCACGACAACTGGGCGCACCTGATCGGCAACACGCTTCCGGTGCTGGTGCTCGGCTTCCTCGTCCTGCTGGCGGGCATCCGGCGCGGGCTGGCCGCGACCGCGATCATCTGGCTGCTGGCCGGGCTCGGCGTCTGGCTCACCGGGGCTACCGGCAGTGTGCATGTGGGCGCGTCGTCGCTGGTGTTCGGCTGGTTGACCTTCCTCATCTCGCGTGGCTGGTTCGCCCGTAACGTCGGGCAGATCGCGCTCGGTCTCGTGGTGCTCGCCCTCTACGGATCACTGCTGTGGGGCGTGCTCCCCGGGCAGCCCGGAATCTCTTGGCAGGGGCATCTATTCGGCGCGTTGAGTGGATTGCTGGCCGGCTGGGTACTCTCTGGAGATGCACGACGAAACCGCCGCGGGGACCGTCCGGGAACGGGCGCGGCTCCGCGGTGAGCGCGCGGCCCGCCGGAGAATGTGGGGGATCCTTTCTTGAGTGAGAATTCCGCGTGGCAGCATGGGGGAATGCGCCTTACCGTCCTCGGGTGCTCGGGCAGTGTGTCCGGCCCGGACTCTCCCGCGTCGGGTTACCTGCTGACCGGCCCGGACATGCGGCCGACGGTGATCGATTTCGGTCCGGGAGTGCTCGGCGCGTTGCAGCGCCACGCCGATCCCGGTGAGGTCGACATCTTCCTGACCCACCTGCACGCCGACCACTGCCTGGACCTGCCCGGCCTGTTGGTGTGGCGCCGCTACCACCCCACCCCGCCGGAGGGGAAGGCGATCGTGCGCGGCCCGTCGGACACCTCGCTGCGCATCGGCAACGCCTCCGCCGAAGTCGGCGGCGAATGCGACGACTGGTCCGACGTGATCGACATGCGGCCTTGGGTGGAAGGCGAGCCGATCCCGTTCGGGCCGGGCCACACCGTCACCGCCCGCCGCATGTACCACCCGCCGGAGTCCTATGGTCTGCGCATCGTCACCGCGGCCGGACGCACCTTCGTCTACACCGGCGACACCGCGCTCTGCTCCCAGGTGCACGAACTCGCGCAGGGCGCCGACGTCCTGATGGCGGAGGCGTCCTGGACTCACGACCCGGCGAATCGGCCGCCCGGCATCCACCTTTCGGGCACCGAGGCGGGCCAGATCGCCGCCGAGGCCGGCGTGAAGGAATTGCTGCTCACCCACATTCCCCCGTGGACCTCCCGCGAGGACGTGATCGCCGAGGCCAAAGCACAGTTCGCCGGCCCCGTACACGCAGTGGCCCCCGGCGAGTCCTTCGACCTCTGACCGAATCCGCCCCGGTGCACCGCCGTGCAACCCGTGCGGGCGATCCGACGTCCGAAGGTAAACGCGGTGCCTCGGCACTTCGGCCCCTGAAGCCCGGGCTGGTCGGCCATCCACCAGCGGCGGACGTCGGTCCGAGCCCCCAAGTGCCGTCGCCCGAATGTCGGCGACCTCGAGCGTCCAAGCGGCCTTCGTTCTCGGCGCGGTCTCGAGGCAAGACCTATCCCGTTGTGGCGGTCCGACGGTGTGAGCGCAGAAGTTGGGTTGTCCCTGTACAAACGGCGTGTCGTCCCCGGCCGGCGCTGTGGAGCAAGATTCGCTGGACGCAACAGCACCGGCCCGACCACGTCTTTCGAGCGAAGCGAGACCGAGCATTACCCGTTCGCGGCCCGGCTCGCGTCCGAGCATCCGCCGTGTAGTCGCCAGCGGTGGCCGCTACGCCGAAACGCTTACGGAATCCGTCCTAGAACCCCGTACGGTGAGAGGCAAGCGACCTCTCTGACGCGCTCAGTGCACCGCGACCACGCCTTTCGAGCGAAGCGAGACCGAGCGTCCGCTGTTCGCGGCCGGGCTCGTGTCCGGGCGGCTACCGCTGAGCCGAACGCTTGCGGAAGCCGTCCGCAGGACCCCCGTACGGTGGGACGTAGCAATCCCCTGTGACGCGCCCAGCGCACCCCAACCACGTCTTTCGAGCGAAGCGAGACCGAGCATTGCCCGTTCGCGGCCCGGCTCGCGTCCGAGCGGCCGCCGCGTCCGCGACGCAGTCGCCAGCGGCGGCCGCTCGGACGCGAGCCACCAAGGGGCCGCGAACACCCAGCGCCGCAGGCGCTGGAAAAACTACACAGCCGCGAACGCGCCGTGCCGAAGGCACGGCAAATCCAACCCAGTAGGCTGTGGCCGTGTCGAGACGAGCCGATGGCAGGGCGGACGATGAGCTCCGCGAGGTCCGGATCACCCGTGGATTCACCACGCATCCAGCCGGTTCGGTGCTGGTGGAGTTCGGTCAGACGCGGGTGATGTGCACCGCGAGCGTCACCGAGGGGGTGCCTCCGTGGCGGCGTGACTCCGGATTGGGCTGGCTCACCGCGGAATACGCGATGCTGCCCGCCGCGACGCACACCCGCAGCGGGCGGGAGTCGGTGAAGGGCCGGGTCGGCGGGCGGACCCAGGAGATCAGCCGCCTGGTCGGCCGTTCGCTACGCGCCTGCATCGATCTGGCCGCGATCGGCGAGAACACCATCGCGATCGACTGCGATGTGCTCCAGGCCGACGGCGGCACCAGGACGGCCGCCATCACCGGCGCCTACGTGGCGCTGGCGGATGCGGTGACCTACCTCGGCGCGGCGGGCGCGCTGGCCGACCCGCAGCCGATTTCGTGCGCGATCGCGGCGGTGAGCGTCGGCGTGGTCGACGGGCGGGTGCGCTTGGATCTGCCGTACGAGGAGGATTCGCGTGCCGAGGTGGACATGAACGTGGTCGCGACCGACACCGGAACGCTGGTGGAGATCCAGGGCACCGGTGAGGGCGCCACGTTCCCGCGCTCCACGCTGGACAAGCTGCTCGACGCCGCGCTCGCGGGTTGTGAGCAGTTGTTCGTCGTGCAGAAGGAGGCGTTGGCGCTGCCGTATCCCGGCGGGCTTCCGGAGCAGACCGAAGCGAAGAGGAAGTGATGACCCGCCGTCTGCTGGTCGCCAGCCGCAACGCCAAGAAACTGAACGAGCTGCGCCGCATTCTCGATGAGGCGGGCATCGCCGGTATCGAGATCGTGGGGCTGGACGACGTTCCCGCCTACGACGAGGCGCCCGAGACCGGCGCGACATTCGAGGCCAACGCGCTGGCCAAGGCCCGCGACGGGGCCGCGGCCACCGGATTGGCGTGCGTCGCTGACGATTCCGGCCTCGAGGTGGACGCGTTGAACGGCATGCCCGGCGTGCTGTCGGCGCGCTGGTCGGGCAGGCACGGCGACGACGCGGCCAACAACGCGCTGCTGCTGGCGCAGCTGGCCGACGTGCCGGACGAGCGCCGTGGTGGGCGGTTCGTGTCGACCTGCGCGCTGGTGGCGCCCGGCGGTGTGGAGACGGTGGTGCGCGGCGAATGGCCCGGCACGATCGGGCGCAAGCCGGTCGGCGACGGCGGTTTCGGCTACGACCCGCTGTTCGTCCCGGCCGGCGGCGAGGTCACCGCGGCACAGTTGACGCCCGCTGAGAAGGACGCGGTGTCGCATCGCGGGCGGGCGCTGGCCCAGTTGACGCCCGCGCTGGCGGCGCTCGCCGAAGGCTGACGCGGACGGCGCTGCGCCGGGTCAGACGCCGAAGGTCTGCTTGACCTGTTTGGCGTTGACGTGCTCGACGAAGAACGACAGCAGCGGGATGGTGCCCGCCAGCAGGGTGCCGACGGTGCGCAGGACCGGCCAGCGGACCTTGACCGCGAGGTCGGCGGTGACCAGCAGGTACACGAAGTACACCCAGCCGTGCACCACGGCGATCCAGCTGGGGGTGTGCACGCCGAAGCCGTACTTGGCGATCATCTCACCGGTGAGCAGCAGCAGCCAGAGACCGGTGATCCAGGCCAGGGCCCGGTAGCGCAGCAGGGCCGGGCGGATCTTGGCGGCGTTTCCCGCCGGGGCCTGTGCGGCGGTGGTCTCGGTGGAATTCTCGCTGGTGGTCAACCGGCGCTCCTCTCGCGGGTGTGCGGGTCTGTCGATCTGACCTGCTCATCGATGTCGTCGGCGTGCAGCGCGGCGAGGTACCGGTTGTACTCGGCGAGCACGGGGTCTTCGTCGGGGACGGCCTTGGGCCGCTCGGGCAGCAGGCCCGGCGGAAGTTCGGTGGCGGCGACCGGTTTCGCTGCGCGCCCGGCCGGGGCGGAAGCGCGCCGGGGGGCGTCGGCGGACTCTTGCTCTTCGGCCGCCGCGCGCTCGAGCCGGACGAACCGGAAGTAAGCGAAGACGGCGAACGCCGCGAACAGCGGCCATTGCAGCGCGTACCCGAGGTTCTGGCCGGTGCCCGTGGCGGACTCGTACCGTTCCCACTGCCACCAGGCCAGCACCAGGCAGCCCAGCGCGGCGACGATCACCAGCGCGATGAGGGCCGGGCGATTGTGTGCCGAGCGGCGGGGTGAGGCGGACACGGCTACTACGGTACCCGTTCTACTACGCGGGCCGTAGAGCAAGGTGTGCCGTGCTGGGCGCGCTGTGACCACGGTCATCGCGGCATTGTCCGGCCCGAGGCAAGGATCGGTGGGGCGAGGGGGCGATGCGCGCGTTTCAGCGCGATCGCCGCAGCAGGTATCGCCATGTCAACCGGCCGCTCGACAGCTGCGTGCTCCGGCTCCGGCCACCCTGGGGACGGCTTGCCGGTAGGGAAGTACTCAGCGGACGAGTGGTCGGGCGCGCTCCAGGTGACGTGCCTGTTCCGGCAGCACCTGGGCCGCTCAGCACGGATGACCCGCTGCGAACCAGCGGCCCCCGGTCGCGTGGATGAGCGGCCCGCCCCGGACAGCGGCAGGCCCGGTTGCCGCGTCGTGGCCCGTTCGGCTCAGAACGAGTAGGTGACGCCGGTCTTGCGCTCGGACTCGGCCCACAGTCGCTGCCACAGGTCCCTGTTCTGGGACAGGCGGGTTGACGACGCGGCCCGGACCGGTCCCTGCGTACCGAACAACCACGTCGGTCCCCAGTAGACCTCGGGGTCGGCGTCGGGCATGGTCGCGGCGAACAGCGTCGAGTGCGCGGCCTTGGCGGGCGAGTGTCCGATGAGGCGGATGAACGGCTTCGCGATGTAGTCGAGCGGGGTCTCGGTGTGCGCGAAGAGATCGGTGGCCGAGACACCCGGGTGCACGCCGTAAGAGCGCTTGGCGGAGCCGGATTCGGAGAGCCTGCGCTGGAGTTCGCGAGCGAACATCAGATTGCACAACTTGGACTGCGCGTACGCGAGATTGCGCTGGTAGCGACGGTTCTCGTAGTCGAGGTCGTCGATCCACAGCTTCGGGGTCTGCTTGTGCGCGATGCTGGACAGTGTGACCACCCGGTCGGTGATCCGGTCCAGCAGCAGGCCGGTGAGCGCGAAGTGTCCGAGGTGATTGACTCCCCATTGCGTTTCGAATCCGTCCTTGGTCCGCGAGAAGGGGAGGTTCATCAGACCCGCGTTGTTGACCAGGACGTCGAATTCGCCGCTGTCCTCGGCGAATCTGCGCACCGAGGCCAGATCGGCCAGATCCAGCTCGGCGACCCGGACGTCGCCGTCGATGCCGCCGGCCACCTCCTTCGCCTTGACCGGATTGCGGCACGCCATGATCACGGTCGCGCCCTTGGCCGCCAGGACTTTCGTCGCCACGGCGCCCAGGCCGCCGTTCGCGCCGGTGATGACGAAGGTGCGTCCCGTCTGGTCCGGGATTTCGCTAGGTTTCCATGCCATGGCTCAACCTTACTCTGGAGTAAGTTACGGGGGAAGCTTCGAACGGCGATATGCATCGATCGTCTCAGACGCAAGAGTTCGTGTCGCGGATTACCGCCGCGACACGAGCTTTGGTGTGCGTGGCGCTAGCGGCCGCTGCCGATGGGTTGCTGAAGGCGGCCGCGAGCACGGTGCCCACCGTCTCGCCCCACACCTGCCAAGTGGGATGTCGCCCGGGCATCGGGTCGCGCGATACTTCGTGGTCGCCGCGATTTCGCTACGGTGAGAGATGTGACGGCGACAGTGGGCAGGCAATACGGCGGGCGTGCCGTCGTGGAGCGGAAAGCCGAGCGGCGTCAGCGGTTCCTCGACGCGGCCACCCGGATCTTCGCCGAGCGCGGCTACGCCAACTGCTCGCTGGCCGACGTGTGCGCCGCCGCGGGCTTGTCCAAGCGGCAGTTCTACGAGGAGTTCCACACCAGGGAGGACGTGCTGGTCGCGGCCTATGACCGCATTCAGGACGAGGCCGCCGCCGCCGTGCTGGCCCGGCTCGGGGATCTCGATCCCCGCTTCGACCTGCCCGCCGCGATGACCGCCGTGGTGACGGCCTACCTCGAATCGATCGGCTCCGATCCGTACCGCGCGAAGGTCGCCTTCATCGAGGTGGTCGGGGTGAGCGATCCGATGGAGCGGCACCGTCGCGAGCGCCGCCACGCCTGGGCGGCCGTGCTGGAGTCGCACGTGGTGCCGGTGGTCGCGCCCGGTTCGCGAGTGCGGGGCGCGCCCGGATGGGGCGCGAGCGCTTTGATCGGCGCGATCAACGGGCTCGCGCACGAGTGGGTGCTGGCCGATCCCCGGCCCACCGTGGCCGAACTCGTCGATCTGCTCGTCCCGATCGCGCTGTCGCTGATCGACCGGCCGCGGCAGGGCTAGCCGCGCACGGCGTAATCGCCGATCGCCCGCTCCAGCGTGTCGAACGCGACGCCGATGTACTCCGTGAGGGCGGCGGCGATGTCTTCGTCGGATTCGCCGTCCAACGTGCGCCGCAGGGTCTCGTCGAACAGCACGCGATGGACGCCGCCGAGCAGTGCGGCCGCCACGCGAGGCGTGATATCGGCGCCGGTGGTGCTCGTCTCCGCGGCGAGGGCGGCGGCCAGTGCTCGTTCGCGCTCGTCGTGGAACTCGCGCAACCGGGCCACCAGCGCGGGGCTGTCGGTGATCATGCGGGCGAACTCGGGTCCGGAGAAGCCGACCACCGGATCGTGCCGGGCCACGGCGGCCAGATAGTCCCGCCGTAGCGCCGCGCTCGCGGACTCGCCGGACGCGCGCTCGCGCACCACGCGAGCGAGCTGGTCGACGAACACTTCGTGCAGGTCGAGCGCGAGATCCTCTTTACGCGGGAAGTAATTGGTGACCGTCATCTTGGCGACCTGCGCCGCGGCGGCGACGTCGGCGATCGTGACTTTGTCGAAGCCGTGCTCGAGGAACAGCAAGGTCGCGTGATGGGAGATGTTGTCCCTGGTCTGTTGCTTTTTTCTGGCGCGAAGCCCGAGGTCCGGCGTGATCATACCGCCACTCTAGCTGAAATCGACCTAAAAATCGCCTTGACATATTTTTATGTTCGTTCTAAGTTTGTTCTCGTCATCGGAACGAAGGGACGCACCATGCACCACGGACTCGTCGAAGCGACCTCGGCTCACATCAGCTCCAGCACCGACCGAAAGGGACCAGCCGTCATGGCCGACAAGACCACCGCGCCCGCCTTCGTCGAAACCGCGATCCGCCTGCTCCTCGCCGAAGGCGACGGCGCGACCGGCGCTGCTCGGATCGCCGGCGGCGTACGCACCGCGCCGCCCGCGCGCTCGTATCCGAGCCCGCGGCGCCGCGAACGACAGGGTGTCGCACCGCTCCGGGGCGCGGAGGGTTATCGCGCCAAGCCGCAGCGTCCGCTGCGTATTCCGGGGCGTGGCTGACCGCTAGCCGCTCCGACCCCGCCGGTCGGCGACGTGTTCTCGCATGCCGCCGACCGGTTCGATCCGCCAGGAAGGACGTTCAGTGACCGAACTGTGCACCCGCCCCCTCCGCTTCAGCGGCACCGTCAGCGACGACCCGATCAAGGACTATCTGCGGCTCATCGGACGGACGCCGCTGCTCACCGCCGCGCAGGAGGTCGAACTCGGCGAGCGGATGGAGGCGGGCGAGCACGCCGCGCTCCGCCTCGGCGATGCCGACGCGGCCGCCGAACTCGACGTGCGCGAGCGTCGGGAACTGCGCCGCCGGATCGCGGACGGCTCGCGCGCCAGGGACCGTATGGTCGAGGCCAATTTGCGCCTGGTCGTCTCGATCGCCAAGCGGTATCCCACGCCGACTGGTATGTCGCTGCTGGACCTGGTCCAGGAAGGCACGCTGGGCATGATGCGCGCGGTGGAGAAGTTCGACCATCGGCGCGGATTGAAGTTCTCCACCTACGCCACCTGGTGGATCAAGCAGGCGATCGGCCGAGCGCTGGCCGACCAGAGCCGCACCATCCGCGTTCCGGTGCACGTGGTGGAGGTGCTCAACCGGCTGAGCCGGACGCAGCGGGCGCTCGCCCAGCGGCAGGGTCGCGCGGCCACGGTCGCGGAACTCGCCGCGGAGTTGGAACTGTCGCCGGAAAAGGTGCGCGAACTGCTCGACCTCGCTCGCGACCCGGTGTCGCTGCACACGCCGGTCGGCGACGATGCCACCGAGTTCGGCGAACTGATCGCCGACACCGGGCCGGATCCGGCCGAGTCGGCGGCCGAGTCGGAAGTGCGCGATCAGCTGAACCGGGCCCTCGGCGCGTTGACCGAGCGGGAGGCGGCGGTCATCGCGTCCCGCTTCGGGTTGGGCGGCGCGCAGCCGAAGACGCTCGAGGAGGTCGGCAAGGTCTACGGGGTGTCTCGCGAGCGGGCCCGCCAGATCGAGGCCAAAGGTATGGCGAAACTGCGGCAGCCCGCGCGGGCCAAGGCGCTGGAGGGCCTGCTCAGCTGATTCGCTGCCGCGTCGCTGGATGTTCATCGAAGCGGCGAAGTCCCATACTGGGCTGATGGCCGGTTCGGTTGCTGTCGCCGCGGACCCGGTAGCCCCGATGGGCAGGGCCAAGACCAACGTCGTGTTCGGCACCATCGTGCTCGGCATGTTGATGGCGGCGCTGGACCAGACCATCGTGTCCACCGCGCTGCCGACCATCGTCGCCGACCTCGGCGGGGCGGGGCACATGGCCTGGGTGGTCACGTCGTACCTGCTGGCCGAGGCGGTGGCGACAGCGCTGGCGGGCAAGCTCGGTGACCTGTTCGGGCGCAAACCGGTCTTCCAGGTCAGCGCGGTGATCTTCATCGTCGGCTCGATGGTCGCCGGCTTGGCGAACGGCATGCTGCTGCTGATCCTCGCCCGCGGGGTCCAGGGTTTCGGCGCCGGCGGGTTGATGGTCACCTCGATGGCGCTGATCGCCGACATCATCCCGCTGCGGCAGCGCGGCAAGTACCAGGGCGCGCTGGGCGCGGTGTTCGGCGTGACCACGGTGATCGGCCCGACGCTGGGCGGCCTGTTCACCGACCACGCCAGCTGGCGCTGGTGCTTCTACGTCAACGTGCCGGTCGCCGTGATCATGATCGCCTTGGCGGCGCGCACCATCCCGCGGGTGCGGGCCGCGGCCAAGCCGATCATCGATTACGCGGGCATCGGTCTGGTGGCGCTGGGCGTCTCCTGCCTGATCCTCGGGTTGGAGTGGGGCGGGCAGCAGTACGCGTGGGGCTCGCCGACGATCGTCGGATTGTTCGCCGCGGCGGTGATCCTGCTGGCCGCGTTCGTCGCGGTGGAGTTGCGGGCTGCGGAACCGATGCTGCCGATGGGGCTGTTCCGCAGCCGGGTGTTCACGGTCTGCTCCCTGCTCAGCTTCATCGTCGGCTTCGCCATGCTCGGCTCGATGACCTACCTGCCCGCCTACCTGCAGTACGTCGACGGGGTCTCGGCCACCATGTCCGGCGTGCGCACCCTGCCGCTGGTGGCCGGGCTGTTCGCCACCTCGATCCTGTCCGGGCAGGTGGTCGGCAAGACGGGGCGTTATCGGTACTTCCCGATCGCGGGCACGCTGGTGATGGCGCTCGGGCTGTACCTGATGTCGACCATGGACCGGAACACGGGCGCGTGGCTGGAATCGCTGTACATGCTGGTCCTGGGGCTCGGCATCGGCCTGGCCATGCAGGTGCTCACCATCGTCGTGCAGAACACCGTGCCCTACGCCCAACTGGGCACCGCCACCTCCGGCGTCACGTTCTTCCGCACCCTGGGCAGCGCCTTCGGCACGGCGATTTTCGGCACGCTGTACAGCAACGAGATCGAGCCGAACCTGACCACGGCGCTGGCCCGCGTGCGGGTGGTGCCGCCGGGCGTCGCGGCGGACCCGCAGTCGTTGCGCGCGCTGCCCGCCGAACAGTCGGCTCCGATCATCGATGCGTACGCCGACTCCATCGGTCACGTGTTCTTCTGGGTCGTGCCGGTCGCGCTCGCCGGTTTCGCGCTCGCGTGGTTCCTGCCCGAGGTGCCGTTGCGCGACAGCGCGCGGGCGGGTGCGGGCGATGTGGGCGAAGGGTTCTCGGTGCCCGACTCGCCCGACCGGGTGGTGCAACTCGAGCGGGCGATCGCGGGAACCATGCGCAAGGCGGGCGCCGAGGACCCGATCGGACCGCGCATCCTCGCCGACGCGGACAGCGATTTGACGCGGGGCGAGGCGTGGGCGCTCGGGCAGGTGTATTTGCGCGAGCGGGTCGCGCGGGACGCCACGCTCGCCGCGATAGCGCGGGCGCACCGGCTGCCCGAGGAGGTGATCGAGCCGATCTACGACCAGGTCGGCGCGGAGGGGTATCTGACCAGGGACGGGGGCCGGTTGCGGCTCACCGATTCCGGCGCGGCCGAGATGGATCGGATCAAGGCGGCGTGGCGGCGCTGGCTCGACCGCAGACTCGACGACTGGAACGAAGCCGATCCCGCCGACCGCGCGCTGCTGGACCGGGCGCTGACGAACATCGCGACGAAGTTGCTGGAAGACCAAGCGCGCGAGCAGGAAACGGTGCCCGCCTGAATGGTTGCGGCCGAATACTCGTGTGCGTATATTCGTAGACGAGTAAGGAGGTGCCGCGATGAAGAAGCGCAAGGTCGACAACCTGCTCGCGCTCGCGGTGCTGTCCGTGATCGTGGAGCGCCCGATGCACCGGTACGAGATCGCGCAGACCTTGCGCGAGCGGGGCAAGGACCAGGACATGGCGATCAAGTGGGGATCGCTCTACACCGTCGTGCAGAACATGGCCAAGGTCGGCTTCCTCGAGGTCGTCGGCAGTGAGCGGGCGGGCTCCCGGCCCGAGCGGGTGATCTACCGGATCACCGAGGCGGGCCGCGCCGAGATGGCCGATTGGACCAGGGAACTGCTGTCGACTCCGGAACCGGAACCGCATCGGTTCGTCGCGGGTCTGTCCATGCTCGCGGTGCTCCCGCCCGGCGAGGTGGTCGAACTGCTCGGCACCCGCCTGGAAGCGCTGGAACGGACCATCGCGACCGTCCGCCGCGAACTCGGCGAGCTGGCGGGCACGCTGCCGCGCCTGTTCATCATCGAGTCCGAGTTCGGGCTGGCCATGCTGGAAGCCGAGGCGGCGTGGACGCGTTCGCTGCGTGCGGAGCTGACCGAGGGCGCCTTCCCCGGAATGGCGCAGTGGCGGGAATGGCACGAGCGCGGCATGCCGCAGTCCGAGGTCGCCGAGCTGGTGGAGAGGGGGATGGCCGAGAACTAGCCGAGACCGGACCCGGCGAGGTGCGGCAACACCGCCGCCGGGCCCGATCGAACAGTCTCGAACCGCGCCCGCGAACGCGCACCCGGCTACAAGGCTGGCAACCACAGGATAACCGGGTGGGTGGCGCGCGGGTCGGTTCGGGGAACCGAAACCCGAATCGCACGAATCCTGGAGACACCCATGTCCACAACACGTACCGCCCTGGTGATCGGTGGCGGCATCGCCGGCCCCGTCGTCGCGACGGCCCTGCGCAAGGCGGGCATCGAAGCCCGCGTCTTCGAGGCATATCCCGGCCCGTCCTACGGCATCGGCAGCGGGCTCGCGCTGGCGCCCAACGGCATCGCCGCACTCGACATCATCGGTGCGGGCGACCCCGTCCGCGCGATCGCGCTGCCGGTGACGAAGATGAACCTGGCCGTCGGCGACAAGGTGCTGGCGCTGCCCGGCCTGTCCGACGTGCCGCCGCTGCAACTGGTCGACCGCAGCGAACTGCACCAAGCGCTGCACCGGCACGCGATCGCCGCGGGGGTTCCGTTCGAGTACGACAAGCGCTTGGTCGACGTGCAGGAGGACGCGTCCGGCGTCACCGCGCGCTTCGCCGACGGCAGCACGGCCACCGCCGACGTGCTGGTCGGCGCGGACGGCATCCGCTCGGCCGTGCGCACCCTGATCGATCCGAACGCGCCGGGCCCCGACTACACCGGCATGCTCGGTTTCGGCGCGATCACCGAGTGCGACGCCGAGATGGCGCCCGACACTATGACTTTCGCGTTCGGCAAGCGGGCGTACTACCTGTACTGGCCGGTCGGGAACGGGCGGGTGGCGTGGGGGGCGAATCTGCCGCACAAGCAGTACCTGTCGCTCACCGCGGCACGCGCGGTGCCGAACGCGCGCTGGCTGGAGATCCTGCGCGAGACCTACCGCGACGACACTCCCGGCGGCGAACTCGCTCGTCGCACCACCGAAGAGGAGTTGGAGGTGGTCGGCGCCCTGCACATCATGCCGCCGGTGCCGCACTGGCATCGCGGGCGGATGGTGCTGGTCGGCGATGCGGTGCACGCCCCGTCCAACAGCTCTGGGCAAGGGGCGTCGCTGGCGATCGAGAGCGCTGTGCAGCTGGCCCGCTGCCTGCGCGATCTGCCCGCCGCGGAGGCGTTCGCCTGCTATGAGCGCTTGCGCCGCGACCGCGTGGAGGGCATCGCGGCTCGGGCGTCCAAGATCAACCACAGCAAGACGCCGGGGCCGGTGGGACGCAAGATGATGCAGCTGCTCATGCCGCTCATGGCCAAGACGGTGATGAAACCGGAGAAGTCGATGGGTCCCGAGCAGCGCTACCGGATCGATTGGGACGCGCCAGCCGATCGCGACCTCGCGGCGGCCTGAGCCCTGCCGAACGATCCCGCCGGTCCGCCCGACCGGCGGGATCGCCGCGTCGGTCCTATCGGCGGCGCAATAGTCTTGTCCGGTGACCGATAGGGATTCCGATGGAAATGTCGATCTGAACCAGTTGCGCACGTTCCTGGCCGTGCACCGGGCCGGTTCGATCACGGCCGGGGCGCGGCTGGTCGGGCTGTCCCAGCCGACGGTGACCGGCCAATTGCAGGCCTTGGAGAAGCGGCTCGGCGCCCGCCTGTTCGAACGCCTGCCGCGCGGCGTGACACCGACCGCGGCGGCGACCGAGCTGGCGGCCCGGATCGCCGCACCGCTGGACGAGCTGGACACCGTAGCCGGTCCCGCCCGCCGCGCCGAGCCCACGCCGCAGCCCGCCGTGCGCCTGGCCGGGCCTGCCGAGTTCCTCGCGGTGCAGGCGCTTCCGGCGCTGGCGCCGCTGGTCGCCCGGGGCGTGCGGCTGGCGGTCGGCGCGGGGCTGTCCGACGACCTGCTCGGCGGGCTGCGCGCGGGGCATTTCGACTTGGTGGTGTCGACGGTTCGGCCGAGAGGCCGGGCGTTGATCGCCGAACCCCTGGTCGATGAGGAATTCGTGCTCGTCGCCGCGCCGCAGGTCGCCGCGCGGCTCGACGGCAAGCTGTCGCGGGCCGGGGGACCGGTCGCGCCGGCCGGTATCCCGCTGGTCAGCTACGCCCCGGATCTGCCGATCCTGCGCCGGTACTGGCGGCACGTCTTCGGTGTCCGGCTCGCCGCCGAGGCGGCGGTGGTGGTCGCCGATCTGCGCGCGGTCGCCGCGACGGTCGCCGCGGGCGCGGGCGTCAGTGTGCTGCCGCGTTATCTCTGTGCCGCCGCGCTGGCTTCGGGAACGCTGGTCGCGCTGCTGGAACCGGACGACCCGCCGATCAACACCGCTTTCCTGGTGCGCCGTCCCGGTCCGGTGGCCGGTCCGCACGTCGAGCTGGTCCAGCAGCGGCTGATCGCGGCGGCGGCGCAGTGGTGAGGGCGGTCGCGCTCAGCGTCGTGCCGCGCGCTCGCGCAGGATTCGCGCGGACTGCTCGTCGCCGGGCAGGAACGCCTCCAGTTGCAGCTCGGCGAGGGTGACGTCGACGGCGGTGGCGAACGAGGTGAGCGTGGTGATCAGACGCAACTCGCCGTCGTCACAGCGCAGGCGCAGGGGCACCGCGAAACCGAGATGGTCCGGCCCCGGTTCGGCCTGCGGCAGATAGGTTTTCAGCTCGTCGATCAGCTCGTCGAGGGCGGGATCAGGACTGCGGGCCATCCGGTTGCGCAGCGCCTCGGTGACGTGCCTGCCCCATTCCGGCAGGTTGAGTACCCGAGCGGCGAGGCCATCGGGGTGCAGCGCCAGCCGCAGTACGTTCACCGGAGGCTCCAGCAGCCAGGGGGCGGCGCCCTCGGTGAGCACGTCGAAGGCGGCATTGGCGGCGAGCAGGACGCCGTAGGGCCGGACGACCAGCGCCGGGTAGGGCAGATGACCGTCCAGGATGGCTCGCAAAGCCTCCAGTACCGGCGCCAGCTCCACGGTGTCGAGTTCCGATTCGGGAAAGATCGGCGCGTAGCCCGCGGCGAGCAGCAATCCGTTGCGTTCGCGCAGGGAGAGGTCGAGTGATTCGGCCAGCCGCACCACCATGGTGCGGCCGGGGCGCGAACGGCCCTGCTCCAGAAAGCTCAGATGACGCTGCGTGGTGTCGGCGCGGATCGCGAGGTCGAGCTGGCTGACCCGGCGCAGCGTCCGCCAGTGCTTGAGCTGCCGGGCGAACCCGGTGGACTGGGCCGCCGTCGTCATAGCAGCAGTATCGGTCCGATGGCAGCCGCTGGCCATACCCTGCGGGGAATCGCTCAGCCGCCCGTTCACGGCGAAACTTCGCCGTATGAGTAAGCAACTCGATGAGCAGGAACTGTCGCGATTCGCCGAACGGTACGTCGCGCTGTGGAACGAACCCGACGTCGAGGCCAGGCGTCGGCAGATCAGGCGATTGTGGTCCGAGGACGGCGCCCAAGTGCTGGTGGACCCGCCGCAGGCGATGCGGGAGGCGTTGGCCGCGTTGGCCTTCCCGGTGCCCACCGTGGAGATCCGCGGCTACGAAGCGCTGGACCGTCGCGTCGATCGCGCGTACGACGAGTTCGTCGCCCCTGGCGAGCACGTGTTCACCGCGGACGGGCCTGCGGTGCGCCTTTCGGTGGATCTGATCGGCATTACCTGGCACATGGTGACCAAGGCGGGCGGAGCTGTCGTGGGCGGCGGGTACGACGTCATCGCGCTCGACGACGACGGCCGGATCCGATGGGACCACCAGTACATCGGCGTCGCATGATGAATGCCGTTGTCCACCCGCTTGGTCGCGGAGTGCGGACGGTCGGCCGCCGCGCCGCGCGAGTTCAGGGACAGGCAGTCAGGATCCGGGTCATGGCGTCCTTCTCGGCGGGGGTGACCCAGAGCTGATATGCCGCCTTCACCTGGACCTGCCTGGTCACGTAGGCGCAGTGATAGCCCTTGCTGGGCGGCAGCCATTCGGCCGCGTCGGAGTCGCTCTTGGACTGGTTGGTGGGGCCGTCCACGGCTTGCAGGTTCAGTGGATCGTTGGCCAGGTCGCGGCGGCGTTCGGCGGAAAGCTTCTGTGCGCCTTTCTGCCAGGCGTCCGAGAGCGCGATGACGTGATCGATCTGCACGTCGTCGGAGGACTTCGTGCCGCGTTTGAAGTTGATGACCTTGCCGGTGTAGGGGTCGGCGAGGGTCCCGGTCGCGACGATGCACTTGCCCGACTTGAAGGTCACGTCGGTCAGGTCGCGTTGCAAGATGTCGTTGCGGGTGTCGCAGCCGTTGTTGCCGCCGGGCACCGAGACGTTGTCCGACCACGGTGGCCCGAATTCGTCACGGCTGTAACCGGTTCTGGGTGCGCGATCCGCGACGCGCAGGGAGTTCAAAAGGGCGAGGGCGTCGCGTCCTGGGATCGCGGCGGGCGCGTCGGCGCAGGCCCGTCCGTCGGCGCCGCACTGTGTCGCTGTCGATTCACCGGGCTTGGTGGTGGAGCAGGCGACGAGTCCGATGCTGGTCGCGACCATGACACCGATCAGAGCCAGCCGCTGCGCTGTGGACTTCATCGAGCTTCCTAACGCCGAACCCACTTGAAACTGTAACCGGCGTCAAAGTATCCAGTCTCGGTGTTCGAGCAACCGAACGGCGCGTATGAGATTCGGCACAGCGGAAGGTTCGCGCCCGGCTCGCCGGAACTACCGGCCGTAGTGCGGGCCCGCCCCCGAATCGCCGTGCCGGCGCCGATTCGGGGGCGGTTTATCACGAGGAGACCTGTGGAGCCGCGCGGTTGCGCGGATGGTTGTCCACTCCGAATTCCGCGCTGGGACGACACCACGGGGCTGATGAGGGGGAGGTCCCGAGGTGTCGAGCCGCGCCTGCTCCGGACTCACTCGTGACGATCAGGGGATGATCGGGATCCGGCCGGTGCCGGGGACCACGCGGGTCCGTACCCTGGCGAGGGCCAGCACGCATCAGCTCCATCTCGATCTCGCTTTATTCTACGTATCAAGACAGTAGATAGGCGAGATGTCGATTGGCAAGTTCGTTCCGATGGTTCGAAAACTTTCTCAGCCGTTCTTCAGTTTGCGCCATGCGCCTACTGCATGACTACGGATGTCACCATGAGATGACGGCGCAGCGATCGATGGGTTCAGGCTGGTCTTCGGTGTGACGACACTCACTTAGTGTCCGGTCACAGACAAGCGAAATCGTGTGTCGAAACGGGTGCAGGCAGAACATTTCCGACCCGGAAGGACCCATCATGCCGACCGTCGACGTACTCGACTCCTTCATCCACTACCGCGACACCGGTGTCGGCGACACCCCCGTGGTGTTCCTGCACGGCAATCCGACCTCCTCGTATCTGTGGCGCAACGTCGTCCCGCACGTCGCGGACCGGACCAGGGCGCTGGCGCCGGACCTGATCGGCATGGGGGAGTCGGGCAAGCCCGTCAGCGACTACCGATTCACCGACCACGCCGCCTACCTGGACGCCTGGTTCGACGCGCTCGCGCTGGACCAAGTGGTGCTGGTCGGCCACGACTGGGGTGGCGCGCTGGGCATGGACTGGGCCGCCAGGCATCCGGGCCGGGTGCGCGGCGTCGCGCTGATCGAGACGTTCCTGCGGTCGATGCGCTGGGACGAGATGCCTCCGCTCGGCGCCGAGCTGTTCCGGAAGTTCCGGTCGGCGGAGGGCGAGCGAATGGTGCTGGAAGAGAACACTTTCATCGAGTTCAACCTGCCGAAGGGCGTCGCCGACCTGTCGGCCGAGGATCACGCCGTGTACCGGGCGCCGTACCCCACGCCCGAGTCGCGCAAGCCGCTGCTGGCGTGGCCGCGTGAATTCCCGCTGGACGGCGAGCCCGCCGACGTGGTCGCTGTGGTGGCGAACTACGGCGCGTGGGCGGCCGCGACTCCCGAGGTGCCCAAACTGCTGATGGCGCTGGCGAACGGAGTCGGACTGGGGTCGGCGGAGGTGATCGGCTGGGCGGCGGAAACTTTCGCGAGCGCCGAGGTCGCGCCGATCGGCCCGGCCGGCCACCACGCGCCGGAGGACCGGCCGGAGGAGATCGGCCGGGCGGTCGCGGGTTGGCTCGACCGGCACGCCCTGATCGGGGCGGTCGCTCGGTCGTGAGCCCGGCCATGGTGTGACCCGCCGCCGCTTGCGCCGACCTCGGCGCCGGCCGAATGATGGCCGGATGATTACGGAGCACGAGCGGGTCGCGGCGCAGGAGAAGGTCATGGTCGCCCGCGCGGTCGCGGGCGACCGGGACGCCGTCGCCCAGGTGGTGCGCCTGCTACAGGACCCGCTTTACCGGTTGGCCCTGCGGATGGTCTGGCGGCCCGACGAGGCCGAGGACGCCACGCAGGAGATCATGGTGCGCGTCCTCGACCATCTGCACACCTGGCGCGCCGAAGCGAAGCTGCTCACCTGGGCCTACCGCATCGGCGTCAACCACCTGCTGAATCTGCGGCGGCAGACTCCGCAGGAGGCCGCGCAGCTGAGCTTGGACGCCTACCGGGACGGACTGGCCGACGGGCTGTCGGAGGCGGACTATCGCGGACCGGAAGCGGTGCTGCTGACCGCCGAAGTCCGGCTCACGTGTAGCCAGGGCATGCTGCAATGCCTGGCCCGCGACGAACGGGTGGCCTTCGTGCTCGGCGACGTGTTCGAGCTGAGCTCGGCCGAGGCGGCCTGGATAATCGGCATCACCCCCGCCGCCTACCGGAAGCGGTTGCAGCGCGCCAAGAAACGGCTCGGGAACTTCCTGAACGCGACTTGCGGCCTGGTCGACCCGCAGGCGTTCTGCCGCTGTTCGCGGCGGGTGGATCGGGCGCTCGCGCTGGGGCGGGTCGATCCGCGCCGTCCGGTGTACACGCGCCATCCGGTCAGTCCGGGCGGGCGCACCGCGGCCGAGGCCGAACAGCAGATGATCCGGCTGCACGATGCGGCGTCGGTGCTGCGCGCGCACCCGGACTACGCCGCGCCGCGAGCGAAGATGGACGCGATCGCGGGGCTGCTCGGTTCCGGTCGCTTCCCGATGCTCGACGAGCAGTGACCCGTCCGGCGGGTCGTCGCGGCGAACGCCATCGGAGCAGGAGTGTTCAGCCGGGCGGATCGGTGGCGGTGCCGTCCGCGATGGACGCGGAGCCCTTCAGTTCGGTTGCGAGACGGGCGATGTCGGCGGGGCCCACCCGGCAGCATCCGCCGATGACGCGCGCGCCTCGCGCGAACCAGTCATGGGCGCGACGCGCGTCGAACCGCGCGGGACCGGTCCAGCGGTGGCGCTGCGCGTCCCATCCTTCGCCGCTGTTGGGGTAGGCGATCCCGGCTTTGCCGGTGCGAGCCGCGAGCTCGACCGCGGCCGTGACATCGGCGGGCGCGCAGCAGTTGACGCCGATCGCGACGATCGAGTCCGAGCCCGCCGCTACCGCGAAAGCGTCGGCGAGTGGCTGCCCGGCGCGGGTGCGCGCGCCGTCGATGGTGTAGCTGAGCCACGCTGGCACCCCGATCTCGTCCACCAGGCTTACCAGCGCTTCGGCTTCATCGATGTCGGGAACGGTCTCCAGCGCCAGCAGGTCGGCGCCCGCCTCCGCGAGCACCTCCATCCGCGGCCGGTGCCATGCCCGTAGTTCGGCCACGGTGCACCCGTAGCGGCCACGGTATTCCGACCCGTCGGCGCGGGCGGCGCCGTACGGGCCGATCGAGGCCGCGACCCATCGGCGTCGCCCGTCGGCGCAGGCGTCACGCGCCGCGCGGGCCAGGGCCACGCCACGCCGCCAGAGCCGCACCGAATCCGCCCTGGTCAGCCCGCGCGCGGCGAAACCATCGACCGATGCCTGGTAGGTCGCGGTGGTGGCGATGTCGGCGCCCGCCCGGAAGTAGGCCGCGTGCACGGCCTCGATCGCGGCGGGTTCGTCCACGAGCAGCCGGGCCGACCACAACGCGCCCGCTAGGTCGTGGCCGCGCGCCTCCAGTTCGGTGGCCAATCCGCCGTCCGAGATCAGTGCCTCCGCCGCCGAGTCGAACAGCACGGTTCCACTGTAGGACTGGGCTTACTCGTCGTCGCTGGGCTGGGCGGTCGGGGGGACCCCGGTGTCGAGGAAGCGGATGAGCCGATCGATGCGGGCGGTGTGGTCGATACAGCGTTCCAAGTGGTGGCCCAGCAGCGCGATATCGATCGCTACCTCGGTGGGCGGCTGGGTCCGCGGCTCGCGCAGCGTGGCATGCAGTTGCTGGTGCAGCGTTTCCATCGAGCGCGCCGCAGGCGTCTGCTCCTCGGCCTGTACCTGGCCAGCGACCGCTTGCGCGGCCAACGCCGTGCGTCGCGCAGCCAGCTGCCCCATCGCGGCGAGGACGTCCAGGATGGGTGGAGTGGCCACGTGTCCCGGATGGCTCCGATACACCTGGTCGGCCACCCGGCTGGCGAGCCAGCCGATGCGGGACAGTTCACCGGCGATCTGGATCGCGGTCACCACATGCCGCAGGTCGCGCGCCACCGGCGCCTGCAGCGCCAATAGCACCACGGTGCGCGCCTCGCACGCGCCGTACATCTTCTGCAACTGCTCGTCCAGCGCGAAAACCTCGTAGGTCGCGGTGAGGTCGGCGCCGACGAGCGCGTCGGTGACACGCTCGACGGCGTCGTGGGCGAGCGTGCACATCAGCGTCAAATCTTTCGTCAACGCGATGAGCTCGGCAGTGAACTGAGTGCGCACCGCCAAATTCTCGCTTATCGACCGCCGCGCGGTCGATTCCTTGCCGGATGTTCTTCGGTAACGACCTCGCCTCGGCGCGGCGTTCGAGGTCCACCGCGATCGGGAGTCCGCGGGCGCGGCTGTGGTGTCGCCGGGAAAGCGGTTCCTGCCAGTGGTTTCGCGCGGGTGCGAGCTTCGACGTTGCTACGAGTCGAGGGGCGCCGACCCGGTGCGGCCACCTTGTCTCCGCAGCTGGAACGAGCTGCGGAGAGTTATTGGCGTACGCGGAGATTATGGCGCACATCACAAATGACTCTGTCGCGCATGGCGACTCGTCCGATTGCTCAGGGCATGCCTCACCCAGCCCGGTGCTGCGGCACGGGCGGTCGATCCTGCGCGCTGCCGCGTGCGGGAGTTTGCGCCCGGGTATCTGTGCGGGCCATGCCCCGGTGTGGGACTGCCCGTGCCCTGCTCAGCGCATGAATCGTGCTCCCGGCGAGACCTGCTCGCGGACGCCGCCGGTGTTACCGTCGCGGCATGCCGAACTTGCGTGACATCCAGCATCGGGTGGTGACGGCGTTCCAGCGTGCCGTCGGCAACCCGATCCTTGGCAGGCTGCCCGGGCAGACTCTGCTGGAGACCACCGGCCGGGTCAGCGGACAGCCTCGGATCACCCCGATCGGCGGGCGGAAGATCGGGCAGGAATTCTGGCTGGTCTCCGAGTTCGGTGAGCGTTCGCAGTATGTTCGCAATATCAAGGCGGACAACCGGGTTCGGTTGCGGCTGCACGGAAGGTGGCACACGGGCACCGCGCACCTGCTGCCCGACGACGATCCGCGCGCCCGTCTGGCCGCCCTGCCGCGGGCCAACAGCGCGGCCGTCCGGGTCGTCGGCACCGATCTGCTCACCCTCCGCATCGATCTGGACGACTGAGCGCGCGGCCGGGCGGTCGAAGTCGGTCGCCCGACGGGGATGCGGATAGTTTGCTGGGACGATGGTGGGCATGATCCGTGTGCTGCTCGCCCGTTGGACCGTTCTCGTGCCGCTCCTGGCCGTCTTCGCTCTCGCGGCCACGTGGGGCCGAAGTCTGCCCGGCGTCGCGGTGGCGATCGTGGTGCCGGCGTTGATCGGGGCCGTGCTCGCCGCGGTGCACCACGCGGAGGTGGTCGCGCTCCGGGTCGGCGAACCGTTCGGTTCGCTGGTGCTGGCGATCGCGGTGACCGTGATCGAAGTGGCCCTCATCCTGACGCTGATGGGCTCGGGCGGCGACGAGACCGCCACCCTGGCGCGGGACACCGTCTTCGCCGCGGTGATGATCACCTGCAACGGCATCTTCGGGCTCTGCTTACTGGTGGGCGCCCTGCGCAGGCGGGTGGCGGTGTTCAACGCGGAAGGCACCGGTGCGGCGCTGGCCACCGTAACCACCCTCGCGACGCTCAGCCTCGTGCTGCCGACCTTCACCACGAGCAAGCCCGGCCCGGAGTTCTCGCCCGCGCAGCTGGCCTTCGCCGCGGTGGCCTCGCTCGCGCTGTACGGCTTGTTCGTGATGGTGCAGACGGTGCGTCATCCGGACGACTTCCTGCCGGTCGAGGCGGACGGCGTCGTCACCGAGGACGACGGGCGCGCCGAGCTGCCCAGTGGGCGCGCCGCGCTGGCCGGTCTCGGTCTCCTGGTCGTCGCCCTGATCTGCGTGGTGGGACTGGCGAAGGTGGTCTCGCCCGCCGTCGAGTCGGCGGTCGAGTCCGCGGGGCTGCCCCCCTCGGCGGTGGGTGTGGTGATCGCGCTGCTGGTGCTGCTGCCCGAGACGCTGGCCGCGGTGCGCGCCGCGCGCCGCGACCAGGTGCAGATCGGTCTCAATCTCGCCCTGGGCTCGGGTATGGCGAGCATCGGCCTGACCATTCCGGCGATCGCGGTCGCGAGCATCTGGCTGGACGGTCCCCTGGTGCTCGGCCTCGGCGCGACCCAGATGGTGCTGCTGGCCCTGACCGTCGTGGTGGGCGGGCTGACCGTCGTTCCGGGGCGGGCGACGCTCCTGCAGGGCGGCGTCCACCTGGCCGTGTTCGCGGCCTTCGTCGGACTCGCCGCCAGCCCGTGAAATGTGGCGGCCGCGTCTCGCCCGCTTGCGGCAGGCCCGGGGCACAGGACTGCGCGCTCGAGCCGCTCAGTGCGGATGCCGCGCCGCGTACCTCGCCCGTTCCACCTCGCGCTGCCGCGCCCGGCGCGGGTTCTCCAGATCCGCGGGCAGCCCGTGCTTCGCGAGCCGGTGCGCGCGGTTCATCGGCATGAACGCGACGGTGTAGAACAGGGCCAGCAGCAGCGCCAGCAGGACCATCGCGCCGCGCAGCCAGAATTCGCCGGGGAACAGCAGGAACGCCGCGAACAGCGGGGTGAACGGCACCATCCCGCGCAGGATGTGCCGGACGGTCGCGAACCTCCCGGTCAGGTCCGCGCGCACCCAATCCCGCATCGATTCGGGCAGGCGGCGACCGAATGCGTAGCCGATCCACTGGATCGGATCGGGACGTCGGCGCTCTGCGGTCATGCCTGTGCTCCTGCTTCGGCGGCGATGGCGTCGGGCCCGGCGAGCACCGATCGGCGGGCCGCCTCGTTCACCCGGGTGAGGACTTCGCGCAGCTCCTCGAGGTCGGCCAGGGTGACGCCGAGGCGGCGCACGACGGCAGGCGGAATCCGCTCGGCCTGCTCGCGCAGCCGGGCTCCCGCCGAAGTCAGGTCCACCACCAGGTTGCGCTCGTCGCGACTGTCGCGGCCCCGGCTGATCAGCCCCGCGGCTTCCAAACGCTTGAGCAGCGGGGACAAGGTGGGGGAATCGAGCTGAATGGCCTCGGCGATCGCTTTGACCGACATCGGCGCCTCGCCCCAGAGCGCGAGCATCACCAGATATTGCGGGTGGGTGAGCCCGAGCGGCTCGAGTAGCGGCCGGTAGACGGCGAGCACCGCGCGGTTGGCCACCGCCAGCGCGAAGCACACCTGCCGGTCCAAGCGCAGCGGATCATCGATCTCGGTCTCCATCGAGCCTCCTTGTCCTGCTTCAAGTTAGCGCACTAATAGTTAGTGCGTTAATCAATGTGTGCGACATCTCCCCGCGAGATCCCGGTGTGACGGCGGCTGCTCGATACCGTGAAACGCATGCACAACGACCCTGGTCCGCCGCGCATCGAGGAACTGGACGCGGTGCGCGGGTTCGCGCTGTGCGGGATTCTCGTAGTGAACATCTGGCAGATCACCGGGATGGTCGCGACGGACGGATCGGGCGTGGTGATCCCGCTTCGCCACGTGTTGTCGGTGGTGTTCGAGGGACGGTTCTTCCCGATCTTCTCGTTCCTGTTCGGGATCGGTTTCGCCCTGCTGATGGACACGGCGGCGGAGCGGAG
This sequence comes from Nocardia asiatica NBRC 100129, assembly GCF_000308415.1. Lineage (GTDB taxonomy): Bacteria > Actinomycetota > Actinomycetes > Mycobacteriales > Mycobacteriaceae > Nocardia > Nocardia asiatica. Next base: position 25,915 of record NZ_BAFS01000065.1, read on the forward strand.
CGAGCGGCCGCGGCTGGTCTTGATCCGCCGCCTGCTCGCGCTCGCGGTCGTCGGTCTGGTGCATCAGCAGTTCCAGCCGGGTGAGGCGCTGCTGCCGTACGCGCTGGCCGGGTTGCTGATCCTGGTGCCCGCGTCGGCGCTGCCGAACTGGGTGGTGCTGCTGGCGGGACTGGCCGGCACCTTCGGCGTCGCGCTGGCCCTCGGCGGCGGACTGGCCTTGGTGCCGGGATTGTTCCTACTCGGATCGGCCACCGCGCGGGCCGGGATCGTGGACACCCTGGACGAGCGAGGTTGGCAGATCGGTGCGGTCTTCGTCCTGGCCCTGCCCGCCGCGATACTGGCGGGCAGGTGGGAATACCGCACGCCGTATCTCGAGCTGTGGTCGACCCCCGCCATAGCTGTGGCGGGTCTGCTGGGCGCACTGGCGTATCTCACCGGCTTACTGCTCTTGCTGCGGATCGAACCAGGCCAGGTGCTGGCGGAGGTGTTGCGCCCGCTGGGCCGCATGACTTTGACCAACTACGTCGGCGCCACTGCTGCGATCCTGCTGGCGGCACCACGGCTGGGATTGTTCGGCTCCGACGACTACGCGACGGTCCTGGGGTTGGCGGTCACGATCATCGTGGTGCAGGCGGTGTTCAGCGCCGTGTGGTTGCGATTGTTCGCCTACGGTCCACTGGAATGGGTGTGGCGCTGCGTCACCTGGTGGACGATGGCGCCGATCCGGCGGACGGGGGCGCCGAGCCGCGCGTACTGAGTTCAGCGCCCACCAGTGGGATTCTCCAGCGCGGTCAGCGTCGCGGAAACCAAAGGCGCGGTGTCGAACTGGTCGGCGACCTCGGCCAGCCAAGCCAGCTCTGCTGCCAGCGTGGGCAGGCTCGGCTCGGCGAAGGATTCGTCGTCCCCGGCGGGTGGCAGGCCCAGCCGGTACGCCCGCAGCGCGGCGGCGATGCGGGCGGCTTCGATCGCGGCGGCTCGGGTGCGGACTGGGACGGCGAGTTCGGTCGCCAGGCGCACGGCGATCGCGGTCGCCTCGGCGGACAGGTGCGGTTGCAGGCGCAGCAGCCAGTCCCGGATCTCGATCACCCTGCGATACACCCGATCGCGGGCCGCCGTGTTCCGGTCGGGCGTGGGCGCCAGCTCCGGGTCCACCTCGCGCAGGGCCAGCCACAGCGGGCGCAGCCGCGGCAGCGCCCGCAGCCGGGCGTTCGTGTGCAGCAGCCAGGGCGCCAGGGAGGGGCACAGGTAACCGACCAGCATGACGGTCGCGCCCAGGCTCGCGAACGCGGGCGCGACGTCGGTGTTGAGGGCACGCAGATCGACGTCGAACCACGCCGCGCCGATCGCGATCACCTTGCCCGCGCTGTAACCCAGCGCGACGGCGCTGCCGGCGGCGAGCAGCCGGAGACCCCGCCGCAACCAGATCTGGTCGACCTCGCCGATCCACCTGCGGCACAACACGATGATGCGGAGCAGCGCCGCCGAGTACACCGTCAGGTAGACGCCGAGGAAGACCACCGCGAGCGGCACCTTCGCGTAGTGGGCGTCGAAGTCGGTCGGATGACTCGCATCGTGCACCGGAGCCACGGTGAACAGCACGACCAACACCGCGAGCACGAGCACCGGCAGCGTGAGGACACCCCGCCCCGTCCCGGCCTCCGGCTCCTGGGACGCCACCATGAACCCGGTCCATACCACCTGGGCGAGCACGGCACTCGCGATGGAGCCGTAGACCACGAGCGAAGCCAGATTGGGAATCCCGGAGACGTCCCCGATCCAGGAGTAGATCTGCGGCACAGCCGCTTCGAATCCGATCCCCGCCGCGAGAATGGCGAACGCGACGGCCCATCGCGCGGGACTACCCGGATTGCGCAGGGCGAGGGCGACGCGCCATAGGAAGGCGGCGAAGGCCAAGGCGGCCACGCCGCCGTAGACGAGTCCGAACCACATCGGCTCAGCCCTGCCCCGGCCCCAGCGCGTCCAGCAGGCGGCGCGCGGCGACCGGCGCGGAATCCGGCAGGACCCACTCTTCCCTGGCGGTCCACTGGGTGATGTGATGGGCCATCAGCATATTCGCGATGTGCTCCGCTTCGCGCTCCTGCGGCTGCGCGTAGCTGGTGCGCCCGAGTATCCGCCGCACGACCGCGGGGTCGATGTTCGGCGCGAGCAGTCGAACCGCCGCCACGCCGCGGACGTCGACGGTGCGGTGCCCGGCGAGCAGATGGCCGAGTTCGTGACAGATGATGTGGTCCTGGTGAACCTTCGAGGTGTTGCGCTGGTAGGCGATGAAGTCGATCGCGTCGGTGACCAGCAGGCCGCCGGTGAGCCCGGTCACCGGAAAGCTTTCCGGACGCAGGCGCAGCGGCCGGGCGCGGCGCCCGGCGATCGCCTCGGCGAGCTCGACGACGGTGAACCGGCCGGGCAGTCCGAGGCCGCGCAGTTCGCGGCGCAGCCAGCGACGATCCAGCACCGGCTGGTCACCTCCGTCCTTGCTCCAGGCCGCGATCCGCATCGCTCACTCGCGTTGTTCGTTCTCGATGCGCCGCAGGATGTCCAGCATCGCCAGCACCGACTCCGCGCGGACCGTACCCTGTTGCAGGCCGTCGCGCAGCACCAGTTCCAGCACCTCGTGCTCGGCATTTCCCTTGAGCGCGTTGATCAATGCCAGTTCGCTGCCCCGCGCGGCCGCCAGTTGCGGATCGGTGAACGGATCCAGGCTGTCGAGCCCGAAGTAGCCGCGGAACACCTCGAGCGTCTCATAGGACGGGTTCACCGCCTGCCCGGTGCGCAGCTTCCAGAGGTAGTTCGCGGACAGGCTCGTCCCGGTGGTGCGGTGGATGTCCTCGGCGAGCGCTCGATGGGTGATCTCCTGCGGCCGTCCGTCTTTGCTCGCGGGCGGGTGCATTCCGTTGATCAGCGTGTTGAGAGCCCGCGTGAACGGGTGTGCTTCCTCCCCCATGGTCACCGTGTCTCCTGTAGTTGACAGCGTGTGTGTCGTAGATCATACTCGTCCGTGCTCCGCCGGCGCATGCCGGTGTGGTCGCCCCGAAGGGGTGGGTGACCGCGAGAGGCCCGGCATCCGAAAGCGGGAGCAGGTGGGGCGATCATCGTCGCTCGCCCCATCTCATCGCATTTCCACCGGCAGTGCCAGCGGACCCCGATGGCGAAAACCGGAGCGCCAGACGATCTCTCGCTCGTGCAGCGCGAGCATCGAGTCCGGCCACCGGGTGAGGACGTGATCGATCGCCGCGACCGTGACGGTGCGCACCAGCGCGTTGCCCAGGCAGGCGTGCATGCCGTAGCCGAGTCCGAGTTGCGCCCCGCGGTCCCTGACCAGGTCCAATTCACCGGGCTGGTCGAAGAATTCGGGATCGCGGTTGGCCGAGGCGAGGCACAGCAGGACGGTCTGCCCCGCGCGAATCGTGGTGTCGCCGAGGCTCAGGTCGGTCGTCGCGAAACGCGGCCCCGCCAGTACCTGCGGAGACAGGTACCGCAGCAATTCGTCCACGGCGGACTGCTTGTCGGCCGCCGTGCGCCACATCCGCACCCGGCCGGGATGGCCGAGCAGGGTGAGCAGCGAGCCCGCGATCAGGTCGGCGAGCACTTCGTACCAGACGAACAGCAGGTAGAACAGCAGTCCGGCCAGTTCGTCGGCGCTCGGCGAGCCGCAGTCCCGGTGCGCGGCGACCCACCGGCCCAGCGCCGTGCCGGGCCGGGCCCGCGCGGTGGCGGCGGTGATGATCGCGTGCATGGCGGCGAGGGTGTCGCGGGCGCGGGGCGGCGACGCCGACGCGAGCAGTGTCGAATCCGCCCAGCCGAGCAGACGTTCCGAGACGGGTCCGTCCAAACCGAGCAGTTCGCTCAGCACGGCCGCGGGCAGGGGCACCGCCAGCCGCTCGACCAAATCGACCGTCGTGCCCGGAGCGTGCTCGCGCAGCAGCGAATCCACCAGCCCGGGAGCGAGTTCGGCCCACTCGGCCAGCCTGCGCGGCGACAACTCGGCGGTCACCAGGCTGCGCAGCCGCGCGTGATCGGCCGGAGCGGCGTTGAGCATCTCGTCCAGCGGTGGTGGTACGAGGAAGCCGCGATAGTCGTCCCCCTGCGCGTGCCGGACCCGGGTGGACAGCCGTGGATCCAGCAGGCCGGCCCGCACATCACGGTATCGGGTGACCAGCCAAGCCGGCGGGCCGTCCGGCGTCCGGACGCGATGTACGCCCCCTGCGCTGCGCAGCCGATCGAGCGCGGGCCACGGGTCTCGTGCGAATTCGGGGTCGAACACGTCGGTCACCCGGCCATCATCTCGCACGATGGCGTGCGCACGGGTGGGGATGGTCTCCGCACGGACCGAATACACCGTCTCGCGCGGCGGGGGCGCTGCCGTCTCGCGCGGCAGGGCGCTCCGATCAGGAGGCGGAGGCTCCGGTCTGCCGGATCGCGTCGAGAACCTCACCGTAGGTCAGCGTCGTGGAGTTCACCAGGGCGCGCTCCGACGGTACGTCGATGTCGACGGAGTCGATGCCGTTGACGCCGCGCAGCGCGGATTCGATGGCCGACGCGGACTCGCGGGTGACGTTGTGCAGAGTAACTGTGTAGGTCATGCAATTCGCATTGACCGATTCGTCCCGCCCAAACTTTCCTTTTCGCCGCGTTTGATCGCCCGGACCCCGGGAATAACGGAGTTGTCATACGACTCGACCCCCAGGGATTGCCATGATCATCATCATCGGGCTCGTCGCCTTGATCGCGGCCGTGATTATCGGAGTTGCCGCCGTGGTCGGCAACACAGGCCCCGCTCAGCAACTGACGAGCGATTTCGCGGTATTCGACTATCACTTCCACGGCTCCACCGGCGCGCTGTTCGGCTACGGCGTCGTGCTAGGGGCGATCGGGATGTTCGGACTGGCGCTCGTCCTAGCGGGCGCTTGGCGGGCGACCCGCCGCGGCATGGTCGCACGTCGTGAACTTGCGCAGTCGCGTCGCGAGATGGCGGCGGTGCGGCGTGATCTGGCGTCGGACAACACCGCTCCCGTCAAGGGCGCTGCCGGGGAGCCGGCCTGGCGGCGGTGGCTGCGCGCACCCGGTTCGGGTGGCGCCCGGACCGATCGCGGCGCGACGGTATCGACCTCGAAACCCGTGACCGCGAAATAGTTGAGAGAAAAGGAATACGACAATGATTATTCTCGGCCTCATCCTCCTGGTTCTGGGCTGGCTGCTCGGAATTTCGCTGCTCACCACCGCGGGCATCATCGTGCTGATCATCGGGCTCGTACTGCTGGTGGCCGGCTCGGTGGGCCGTCCGGTGGGTGGCCGCCGCTGGTACTACTAGAGGAATTCGGCATGAAGTTCGAAGATCGCCTCGCGCACCGAGTGCAAGCGACCAGGGGCAGCATGAAGAAATTCCTCGGCAAAGCGACCGGAAACTCCCGGCTGGAGGCCGAGGGGCGGCGTGATCAGGCTCGCGGCAACGTCAAGCGGGCCGCGGACAAACTGCGGGACGCGTTCAAGCGCTGACCGCGACCGGCGACCAGATGCCGGGCGCAGACCGATGGTCTACGCCCGGCAGCGGCGTGCGTGGGGAAAGCGGCAGTCGTGCGTCGGATCGCGACGACGTCAGATTCCGGCGACGTCGGCCAGCTGCCCGATACCGTAGGTGACGGCCATGGCCAGCGCACCGCCGACCACCACCCGCAGCACCGCTCGGCCACGGGAGCTGCCACCCAGCCCGGCGCTGACCGACCCGGTGAGGGCGAGCGCCGCGAGCACGGCCGCGAACGTCACCGGAATGCGCGCGGTGACCGGCGGCAGCAGGATCGCCAGCAAGGGCAGCAGTGCGCCGAGCGTGAAAGCCACCGCCGAGGACAACGCCGCCTGCCAGGGATTGGTCAGCTCGGTGGGGTTCAGGCCGAGTTCGGCCTCCGCGTGCGCGGTGAACGCGTCGTGCGCGGTGAGTTCCTCGGCGACTTTGCGCGCCGTTTCGGGCGTCAGCCCTTTCGCCTGGTAGATCTCCGACAGTTCGGCCAGCTCGTAGTCCGGCTCGTCGCGCAACTCCCGGCGTTCTTTCGCCAGCAGGGCCCGCTCCGAATCGCGCTGGGTGCTGACCGATACGTATTCGCCCACCGCCATCGAGATCGCGCCCGCCGAAATACCCGCGATGCCCGCGGTGAACAACGCCGCGGTGTCGGTCGTCGCCGCCGCGACGCCGACGACCAGCCCGGCCGTGGACACGATGCCGTCGTTCGCGCCGAGCACGCCCGCGCGCAGCCAATTGAGCTTGCCTGCGAAACCGTCGCCGTGCGGTTCGTGCGGATGCGCGCCGGAGGCACTGGTGGTTCGAGCCATGAACGCACCTTAATCAACGCCGCACGCGTCCACGGGACCTAATCGCGGTGCCGGCGCGGAATCGCGAGTGGATGCGGAAGCATCGTGCGGTGGATGATCTGCAGGATCAGCAGGAACAGAATCGAGAGCGCGGCGGTGGTGTAGTCCCCGAGCAACACCGCCAGCACCGCGAACGTGCCGAACACGGGAAACTCCAGCATCGCGCACCAGCGCAGGATCCGCAGCCGCCTGGCGTTGGCGGCCAGCCGTTGCACGCCGTCGTCGATGATGGTCAGCGCCGTCTCGTAGCGCACCATACCGTCGCCCACCTGGACGAACATGTGCACCGCTTGGTCGCGGCTGAGTTCGCCGAGCCAGGCTCGGTCGATCAGCCGCTTGCCCTCCTCGGCGACCTCCTTGATAACCGCGTCCATGCGGCCCCCTTCCCAGTCGATCCCGGGAAGTCTAGCGGCCGAATCGTCCCTTCCCAGTGGCGATTCAAGCCGGTGGGAAGACGTAGACCCGCTCCGGTGCGATCCGCACGATCAGCCGCCGCGCCTCGGGTTCCGGCGGCGGCGTCGCGCCGCCCATGTACTTGGCGTACATCGCGGTGGACAGGGTCTTCTCCGGGTCGTCGGTGATCTCGACCCGGCCGCGCACCTCCACGTACCGGCCGTCGGCGCGGCTGAGCACCAGCAGGCTCACCCGGGGATCCCGCCGCATGTTCCGGGTTTTCAGCCGTCCCTCGATCGTGCTGAACAGCAGGGTGTCGCCGTCGTAGTCGACGAAGATCACCGAGGACTGCGGACGGCCGTCCGCGTTCGCGGTGGCCAGCACTGCGGCGTGGGGGCCGTCGATCAGGGCGCGCACGGTGTGGTCGAGTGGCATGGGAATTCTCCTCCTTCGATGCGGGAACCACGGTGATTCCCGATGTGCGGACTTCCGCCGGAAGCCGGAGGAATCGGGGCCTGCGATTCTTTTTCGGGTCCCGCCCGGTCTCATCTGTGACGGCTCACGTTCCGTGGACAGGAAAGGACCAGCGGATGACCTCGACCAGCGCGCTGCCCGACGCCGAATTCACCTGCCGCACCCAGCCGTATCGCCGGGAACTGCTCGCGCACTGCTACCGCATGCTCGGCTCGATTCACGACGCCGAAGACCTGGTACAGGAGACCTATCTGCGGGCATGGCGGTCCTTCGACACCTTCGAGGGGCGCTCCTCGGTGCGGACCTGGCTGTACCGGATCGCCACAAACGCGTGCCTGACCGCGCTCGGGCACCACGGGCGGCGTGTGCTGCCGTCCGGCCTCGGCGCACCGGGCGCGGACCCGTCCGCGCCGCCGGTGGCCGCCGCCGAGGTCAGGTGGCTCGAGCCACTGCCGGACGCCCTGGTGACGCCGGAGTCGGCGGACCCGGCCGGCGTGGCGGTGGCTCGCGACAGCCTGCGCCTGGCGCTCATCGCCTGCCTGCAATACCTCAACGGAAGACAGCGTGCCGTGCTGCTGCTGCGCGAGGTCCTCGGCATGCCCGCGGCCGAGGTCGCCGATCTGCTGGACACCAGCACCGCGGCGGTGAAGAGCACGTTGCAGCGCGCGCGGGCCCGGCTCGCCGAAGTGGCGACGGCTGCCGAGCAGGCCGTGCCGCCCAGCGATCCGGGACAACGCGCGCTGCTCGACGAGTACCTTGCCGCGTTCCACCGTGCCGATCCCGCGGCGCTCGAACGACTGCTGCACCGCGACGCCGTGCTGGAGATGCCGCCGTCGGGCACCTGGTTCGCGGGCAAACGAACCTGCGTCGACTACCTGGCCCAGCAGGTCCTCGGCGCCCCGGGCGAGTGGCTGCTGTTTCCCGCCGCGGCCAACGGACAACTGGCCGCGGTGGCCTATCACCGGGAAAACGGCTGCGACTATCGGGCTTTCGGCGTCGCGGTGCTCACCACTACGAAGGACTCGATCATCCGGATCACCGCGTTCGGCGACCCGGGCCTGGTCCCGGCCTTTGGATTCGCCCCGGCCCTCGGGACGACGGCGACCCGCTAGCTCCGGTCGGCGCCAGGACGGTCGTCTCGGATACCGATCCACGCGTAGTCGCGCGCCCTGGTGATCGCGACGAGCTTCTGGCGGTCGGCGAGTTCGGCTCGCTCGCGGCTCGCGCCCGCGCCCGGCTGCCCGCCGCCCGACCAGGTCGGGTGGAAGACGGCGGCGAAGTCGAGGCCCTTGGCCCGGTGCACCGTGCCGACCTTGACCGCGTCCCTCGGCGTCCCGTCGTACTCCTCGAGGCGCAGCGTCGCTATGCCGACGGCGTCGAGCGCCCCGGCGAGCCGATCGCTCTCTTGGCGCGTCCTGGTCAGCACGGCGATATCCGACAGCGGTTTTCCGCACTCTCGGACGCCCCGGACCAGCGCGGCCTCCAGGTACGGGTCGGGTCCACGCCAGATGTGCACCAGGCCGTCGGGCAGGGCGACGTCGGCGTCGCGCAACAGCACACCGGGCGCGTCGTCGAAATCGCCCAGGGCGTTGACCGCGTCGATGCCTGCCGCGTTCTCCCAGACCCGGCGGCGATTGCGGTAGTTGACCCGCAGGATCTCGCCGCGCCCGCGCAGGTTGATCCCCGCGTCGGCCATTCGCCAGCCGCCCGGGTACACCTGCTGCTGGCCGTCGCCGAGCAGCAGCAGCGGACTCGATCCGTTGCCCCCGGCGATGGCATGGGCCAGCCGCAGCCCGGCCAGCGTCATGTCCTGCACCTCGTCGACGACGACCACGTCGTACGGTTCGGCCAGCGGTTCGTTGCGGATCTCGGCCAGCGCGACGGCGATCACGTCGCTGTAGTCGGAGATGCCGCGCCGGCGCATCTCGCGCACGTAGGGGACGTAGAGCCGCCGCCACACCTCGGCGCGCTGGTCGCCGTCGAGGCGGATGCCGTCGCGTCCGAAGCGCTCGGTGCGCTGGTAGACGTCGAGATCGTCGATCTCCCGCCCCTTGATGACCCGGTCGATCTCCTCCCGCCAGTAGCTCTCGTGTGGCTCGATGGCCTCGAAGTCCGCTCTCGCGTCCGCCCAGACGCGAGCGAAAGCTTGGTCGGCGCCCTGTGGGTCGAGCCTGGGCGCCGCGATCCGCCGACCGAGGAAATCCAGCGCCCAAGCATGCAGTCCGGCGAACTGCACCCGGCCCTCGGTCCCGGGCGCGAGCCGGCGGAAGTAGGTCTCTTGGCAGTTCGCCAGGGTCTTGACGAACGTCGTGTACAGCTGACGTCCGGTGGATCGCTTGGCCTGCCTGGCCATCCGGTGCAGGGCCACCACCGTCTTGCCGGTGCCTGCGGGCCCGGCCAGCCGTGCCGGGCCGGTGTAGGCGCGGTTGACCAGAGCTTCCTGTTCGGGGTCCAGGAATGTCATCCAGTGCTGGAACGGGCTCCGCAGCGCCGTGTCCCGCTGCGGAGCGAGCACGTCCGCCCGTTCGAGCAGGGCGAGATCCGGTGGGCCGTCCTCTTCGATGTCGAGCAGGTCGTAGTCGCGCGCGGACTGGTGCGCGATCGTGTTCGCGATCGCCTGTGCCCGGCTCGGGCGCAGTTGCCGGTCTCGCGCGCGGATCACCCGATCGAGCTCGCCGGGCCCGGCGACGGCGAAGCGACCGTCCTCGCGCAGCTGCGCCGCGGCCGGGACGAGCAGGACGATCTGCACGTCGTGGGCGACCACCTTCTCCCGCCCGAACTGCAACTTGCCGAACCTCTTTTCGACGTCGCGGTGGATGTCGTCGAGTTCGGCGGGCACGTCATCGGCGAAGCGCAACGCGAAAAGCCCTGTCCCGCAGATCAGCAGCGCGTGGGCGTGGTCGGCGGGCGTGCGGCCCGGATCGCGGTGCACGAGCAGGTACCGCCCCGGCCGAGCCAGCGCGTCGGCGAGAAACGCCCCCTGGTGCGACGTGAAGCCGGGAATGCGGGCCAGCGTGTCCGCCACACGGGCAAGCCAGGTGTCGGTGCTCATGGGTCCCCCTTCCGGGGCACACCTACCCCGTCTTCGACGGTAAAGTCCGAGCGTCGAGGAGGGAACGGACCGAACGCATTCGCTTGGAACCGTTACCGAAGCGGGCGGATCGGACATCCGGCCGTAGTCGAGTCGTCACCCGAAAGTGTTGTGCGCCTGCGTTCTTGCGTGCGGACCGGCGCGCCGTACGGCGGTAGGCGTTGTGCCCCACCACCTTCGAGCGCAGCGGGTGAACGTCGCCTGCTCCGACAGTCCGATCAGCGAGGCGACCTGACTCATCGGCATATCCGTGGTGGTCAGGTAGCGGCGCGCCGCATCGCGGCGGATCTCGTCCAGAATCGCGGCGAACGAGGTCCGCTCGGCCGCGAGACGTCGTTGCAACGTGCGCGGATGCACGGTGAGCAGCCTCGCGACAGCGCCGATCTCGGGCGCGGACGTACCGAGCAGCTGCCGGACCGCGGCACGCACCTTGGGGGCGATCGCCGCGTCCGCGCCGCCGGACTGTTCGGCGAGGAACGCCATGGCCAGCCGGTGCAGATTCTCGTCACCGCCGGACAGCGGCCTGCTCGCCAGGCTGCTCGGCACCCGCAGCGCCGCGAACGGCCGCTCGACGCGCACCGGAGCGCCGAAGAACTCCTCGTAGTCGGCGATCGGGGCCCGCGGCCGGTAGGGCAGCTCGACCGAGCGCAAGCCGTAGCGGTCGTCCACCAGGCGCGCGATGGTCCGATGCACGAACGCCAACCCCAGATCGGTGCCCTGCACGGGCGTGGCCGATCCGGCCTGTACCCCGTACCGCAGCGCGAGCACGCCGCGATCGCCGTAGGGGTCCGGTTCCAGCGTCAGGCTCAGCGACCGCGCGTGCAGGAACAGGTATCGCGCCGAGCATTCGAGCACGTCGGCCAAGGACGGCGAATTCCGGATGGCCAGCGCCAGCGGGCCGAGCATGTCCAGGTCCTGCCGCAGCGAGATCCGCAAGCCCAGATCGGGGCAGCGCAGCTGCTGCGCGGCCAGTTCCAGCACGCCCGCGACCCGATCGTCGGGCACGAGCAGGTCGTCGGCGTCCAGGGCGGCCACCGGCAGCCCGCATGCCGTGGCCAGCGCCTCGGCGTCCCCGCCCAGCTCGGCCACGGTGGCGCGGAATCCGCGCAGCCCCGCGGACCGAATCACCGACATGTCGTCGAGGATCAAATACTTGTCGCGCAAAGTCAAGAAAGGTAACCACTCGGCTCGCACACTGGAGGCATGAGCGAGACCGCCGCTGCACCCGAGCACCTCGATGTCGTGATCGTCGGCGCCGGACTCTCCGGTATCGGCGCGGCCTATCGGTTGCAGACCGAGTGCCCTGGCAAGACCTACGCCGTGCTGGAGGCCCGCGACACGCTCGGCGGCACCTGGGATCTGTTCCGCTACCCGGGGATTCGCTCGGACTCCGACATGTTCACCCTCGGCTATCCGTTCAAACCGTGGCGCGACGCCAAGTCCATCGCGGACGGTCCGTCGATCCTGCGCTACATCACCGAGACCGCGACCGAACACGGCATCGACCGGCACATCCGCTATCGCACCAAGGTGGTCGCCGCCGACTGGGACAGCGGCGCCGCGCGCTGGAGCTTGACGCTGGAGCAGCGCGACGCGTCGGGCGGCGTCCAGACGCGCACGCTGAGCTGCGGCTTCCTCTACGCCTGCGCCGGGTACTACGACTACGAGCAGCCGTACGCGCCGGAGTTCCCCGGCATCTCCTCCTTCACCGGCGAGGTGGTGCACCCGCAGTTCTGGCCCGAGGACTTCGACTATCGCGGCAAGCGCGTCGTCGTGATCGGCAGCGGCGCCACCGCCGTCACGCTGGTTCCGGCCATGGCACAGCAGGCGCAGTCGGTGACGATGCTGCAGCGCACGCCGACCTGGATCAGCGCCGTACCGGGCCGGGACAAAGTGGCCGACAGAATCCGCGAACTGCTCCCGGCCCGGCTGGCGCACCGCCTGATCCGCACCAAGAACATCCTGTTCGGCATCGGTTTCTACCAGTACTGCCGACGGCGTCCGGAAGCGGCGCGCAAGCTGCTCACCGGCCTCACCACGCGCATCCTGAAGGACGACAAGGCCGTCGCGGAGCATTTCACGCCCAGCTACAACCCGTGGGACCAGCGGCTGTGCGCGGTGCCGGACGCGGACTTCTTCAAGGCGATGAAGAAGGGCAAGGCCGACGTCGTCACCGATCACATCGATGCGTTCGTGCCGGAGGGCATCCGGCTGCGGTCCGGCCGTGTGCTCGAGGCGGACGTCGTGATCACCGCGACCGGGTTGAAACTGCTGGCCTTCGGCGGTATCTCACCCAGCGTGGACGGCGCGCGGGTCGAGTTGTCCGAGCAGTTCGTCTGGCAGGGGACCATGATCACCGGCGTGCCCAACTTCGCCGTGTGCATCGGGTACACCAACGCCTCTTGGACGTTGCGCGCCGACCTCTCTTCCCGGCTGATCTGCAAGGTGCTCAACCACATGGATCGCAAGAGCTACGCCTCCGTGGTGCCGCAACCGCAGGGCGAACTGGCCGAGCACCCGCTGCTGGATCTGGCTTCCGGGTACATCCAGCGCTCCATCGGCGAGTTCCCGCGGCAAGGCGATCGTCATCCGTGGAAGGTGCGCCAGAACTACCTGCTCGACTCGGCGACGACGTTGCGCACGGATCTGGACAAGACGCTCACCCCGACGCCGAAATCGGCTGTGCGGCAGCCCGCTCCCGTCGCCTAGCTCGGCGGGTGGCCCGGCGTGAGCTACTGCGCGCGCAGGACGACAATGCCCGGCGTGGACCGGACGTATTCCATGAAGGGCGAGTTCACCACCATGTTGTTGCCCGCGAGCGAAGACGCGTTGCGGAAGACCGGGCCCGCGGGCGTCATGACGAAGATGCCGACATGGGTGACGTCCAGGCCCGGCTGGTCGGCGTAGGCGCCGATGTAGTCGCCGGTGCGGAGCCTGCTCACGACGTCCTGGTCGACGGCGGCGCTGGGCACGTAGGTGACGGCGCGTTCCACCACGGGCAAACCGGGCAGATGGTTACCGCCGTCGGCTTTCGCGTTGAGATGCTTGCCGACCGTCACCGCCGCTGTGCTCACACTGGCCGTGATGTCGGTGGCCGCGACCCGGGCGGTGTGCGACCAGTCGCTGAAGAAGTGTTTGCGCTGGCGGAAGTCGACCCGGCCACCGGCATAACGCGTTTCGATCAGATTGGCGGTGAACTGGTCCCGATCGGTGGATCTGCTGAGCGCCTCGACATAGTCGAGGTAGGTGAAGCAGTCCACCCGGCGGAAGTCGACGACCAGCTGTTCGGGCTCGGTCGCCGACCCGACGAGCATGTTCGCGCCGTACGGCGTACCCAGGAACGGCCTCGACAGCAGCTCGATCAACTCGGCCTTGCTCGCCGAGGCGGGCGCCTGAGCGCGCAACGACAGCAATTCGTCGAGCTTGCGCGCGGTCGCGTCGTCGAGCTGCGCGGCCCGCGGCGCACCCAGCGCGGCGGGCGGTATCGACGCGGCGGCGCAGACGACGGCCGCCAGGACGAGCAGTACGCGAGCGATGGTGCGCAAGACGCCTCCAGTAGCGGGTGATCGGTACACGACAGCGACACCCACGGTAGCGGGCAGCGGCCAGCCGCGGCCTCCAATGACCTAGCGCCGTCCAAACACCCTTCTTGATGGACTGAACGCCGGGTCACGTCGCGCTGGCCCGAACCTCTCACCGAAAGGGTTATCCGACATGACGAGAATCGTGCGAGTCACCGTCGCTCTCGGCGGTCTGATCGCCGCGGGTGCGCTGCTCGTTCCGGCGACCGCCGCCGCGCAGCCGGGTCCGGGCGGGCTGCTCGAGACGACGTGCAGCTTCGCGCAGATCGATGCCGCCGCCCACGCCCAGTTCCCCGAACTCGCCGCCAAGCTCGACGCGCACCCCGAACGCAAGGCCGAACTCGCGGAATTCCTCAACCTCCCGGTCGACCAGCGCAAGCAGCGCGCCAAGGAGTTCATGGACAAGCACCCGGAGGCTCGGGGCAGGTTCGAGGAGCGTCGCGATTCGCCGCAGGCTCAGCAGCGCCACGAGAAACTGCGCGCGCTCGCCGACACCTGCCACAACTACTGAGCACAGCACGGGCGAGGTGTCGGACTCGCCCGTGCCCCACCGGGCGGCCCGCTATCTCCCAGCGTGGGGGAGTTCGACGGTCACCGCGAGCCCGCCGTTCGGGCGCGCCGCCGCGCGGACGGTGCCGCCGTGGGCCTGCGCTACCGAGCGCACGATCGACAAACCGAGTCCCGCGCCGCGTCCGCCGGAGTCGGCCAGACGTTCGGAGGACCGCAGTCGGCGAAATGGTTCGAAGAGGCCGTCGACTTCGAACGCCGGAACCCGTGGTCCGCTGTTCTCCACCATGAGCGTGGCGCGCCCACCGAGCGTCCGGGACCAGATCGTCACCCACCCGTTCTCCGGCAGGTTGTAGCGCACCGCGTTGTCGAGCAGATTGTGGACGAGGCGTTCCAGGAGCAGCCGATCCCCGAGGACCGGTGCGGTTTCGAGGTCCGCGGTGATCCGTGCGCCCCGCCGGTCGGCAGGCGTCCCGAGCGCGTCGGCCGCGATGTCGGCGAGGTCGGTGCGGTGATGTTCGGTCAGCCGCTGTTCGCTGGTGGCCAGCACCAAGAGGCCGTCGATCAGCCGTTCGTGGCGGAGGTTGACCTCGAGCAGCGTGGCGCCGAGCCTGCGGGTGGACTCCGGCACGTCCGGGTCTTCCAGCGCCACCTCGATCAACGTTCGATTGATCGTCAGCGGTGTGCGCAGTTCGTGGGATGCGTTGGCGACGAACCGGCGCTGGCCGTCGAACGCCCGGTCCAGGCGTTCCAGCATCGCGTCGAAAGTATCGGCCAGATCTTTGATCTCGTCCTGCGGACCGTCGAGGGCGATGCGCTCGTGCAGGCTGGTGTCGGCCACCCGTCGCGCGGTCGCGGTGATCCTTTGCAGGGGATGCAGCGCCCGTCCTGCCATCAACCAGCCGAACCCGCCCGCGGCAATGCCGACGGCGCCCAGGGATACCAGCGACCACGTCAGCATGGCGCGCAGAGTGTCGCGCCGGTTCCGCTGGGCTTGCTCGGTCAGCGCCTGGTACAGGTCGGTGGAGACCGGAGCCCGGTGCCGTTCCGCACGCTCGACGAGATACTCACGCACCACTTGCTGCGCGGCGACACCGGGCCGTCGCTCCAGGAACTGGTTCAGATAGAAGTACATCAAGGTGATCAGCACTGCGCCGGCCAGGAAGAACGCCGTCGCGTACAGCAGCGTGAGCCGCAGCCGGATGGTGCGCCCGCTCATCGGATCCGGTATCCGACGCCGGGCTCGGTCTCGATCACCGGCGGGTCGCCCAGCTTCCGCCGCACGTTCATGATCGTGTACCGCACCACGCCGGTGAACGGGTCGATGTGCTCGTCCCATGCCTTCTCCAGCAGGTGTTCGGCCGAGACCACGCCGCCGTCCGCCCGCAGCAGTTCGGCGAGCACCGCGAACTCCTTGCGCGACAGCGGCACCGGCCGGTCGTCTCTGGTCACGGCGAAACGGTGCTGGTCCAGCCGGATGCCGGACCGTTGCAGCACCGGGGGAGCGGCGCGGCGCGCGCGGCGCCCGAGCGCCTGGATCCGGGCGACCAGCTCGGCGAACGCGAACGGTTTGGTGAGATAGTCGTCCGCGCCCAGTCCCAGACCCGCTACCCGCTCGGCCACGGCGCTCGCGGCCGTCAGCATCAGGATCCGAGCGGCGCCTTCGGACTCGACCAGTGTTGCGCACACCGCGTCGCCGGGGACATCGGGCAGGTCTCGGTCGAGCACCACCACGTCGTAATCGTTGACGCCCGCGCGCTCCAGCGCCGCGCCGCCGTCGTACACCACGTCGACCGCCATGGCGTGCCGCCGCAGCCCGTCGGCGATCGCGTCGGCCAGCAACTTCTCGTCCTCGACAACCAGCACCCGCACCCCGCCATCGTGCCCCCTTCCGCTGTTGGGCGGCTGTTAGTTCAGCGGAGCCGGGCAGTCTGGGTAGGCTCGCGCACGACCCGGCCCACCGCATTCGCAGGAGAGACAAGCCATGGCAGGCGACTGGAACGCCCAGATCATCGAAGAATTCCGCGCCAACCAGGGCAAGGTCGGCGGTCCCTTCGAGGGCCGGGAACTGCTGCTGCTCACCAGCATCGGCGCCAAATCCGGGCTGCCGCGCACCAATCCGCTCGCCTTCGTCCGCGACGGCGGAGACATCGTGGTGATCGCCTCGAAAGCGGGCGCTCCCACCAACCCCGACTGGTTCCACAACGTGCGCGCCAATCCCACGGTCACCATCGAGATCGGCACCGAGACGTTCCACGCGACGGCCGCGCCGGTCACCGAGGGCCCCGAACGCGATCGCCTCTACGCCGCGATGGTCGAGGTCATGCCCGGCTTCGCCGAGTACCAGGAGAAGACCGATCGGGTGATCCCGGTAGTCAAGCTCACACCGCGCTGAACGCAGGCGCGTTCGGGGGTCAAGCGTCATCCCCGCCTTCGCGTAGTAGGCGCGCACAGACCGCGGCCCGGTGACGTCCACTCCTGCGTTCCCGCGATTCGGCTCTGCGAGTGCGCACGGGACCGCCGGGGCGGGAAGCGCAGCCGCGACTCGATGTACCGGGCACCGGCCGAGTCGCCGCCAGGGGACACAGCGGCGTGACAACTCGGCCGCAGTCCGGGTCGTCGGCTGTCCACGTCGCGCTCACGAGTTCGATATCGGCGGGGTCGCATGCGGTTCAGGGTCGGCGGGCTGCGTTGCGCGCATCGAGTTCGGGTATCGGCGGCGCGGGCCCGCACCTCGGAGCGTCAGCCGATCAGGCCGCGCCCACCGAGGACAGCAGCATGGGGAGGGCGGCTCGCATCTGGATCTTCCAGGCGTCCCAGTTGTGGCCTTGGTCGGGGACATACCGTTCGTCCACCTGCGCCCCGAGCTGTTGCAGACGGTCCACGAAGCGGAAGTTCTGTTCGTAGGCGGCGGACTCCACGGCATCGCCCTTGCCGTAGGAGACGAACAGCGGGATGCCGGTGAGGTCGGCGGCTCGGCTGTACGGATTGTTGGCGACCCAGATGTCGCGGCGGACGGCGTAGTCGCCCCAGACCCGTTTCCAGTCGGCGGCGCAGCCCTGGCCCGGCTTGTCGGGTTCGCCGGGGGCGCCGGAGTCGTGCAGCGGGTCGACGTTGCCGCTGAAGGAAGCGGCCGAGTTGAACCAGCCCGGATGCGCGGCGGCGAACTTCATGGCGCCGAGACCGCCCATGGAGTTACCCGCGACGGCGCGGGTCGTATCGGCGCGGTATCCCGATTCCAGCAGGGTGCGCACGTCGTCGAGGAGGTAGCTCTCCCAGGCGGGCGGACCGCCGCGACCGTCGTTGTACCAGTTGGAGTACGCGCTGCACCAACTTGTTTCGGGCAGGACGAAGATCGCCTCCTTGCCCGCGGTGAGCGCCTCGAGATCGCCTTTGTCGGTCCAGGACTTGTGGTCGTCGAAGCCGCCGTGCAGCACCCACACGGTGGGCCAGGTACGGGCGGCGTCCTTGGACCAGCCGGGCGGGAGCAACAGCCGGACCACCTTGACCGACCAGTCCGGGCCCTCCAAGTGGGGAGAGGAGAGCCCGATGTCGAGGATCCGGTCGCTTACCCGGGTCTCCCAGCGCACCGTGGGCGCGGCCCGGGCGGGCTGCGCGGACAGCAGGGGCGCGGTGAGGCCCGCGAGGACGGTGGCGATGGCGAGGGCAATCCGGCTCAGGCGACGCAACGATCGGACCTTTCTGCGGTCATATCGAAATACTCACTCTCGCAAGTGAATCTAAAGCATCGCGCCGTCTGTGAATAGCGCTGTTCGCAAATAATCTCCGGTGCGCGCTCGGAATGTCGCGCCGAAACGCGGGAGGCGATGTGATGTCGGCGGCGGTGCGCCGCAGCCTCGGCGCAGCGTGCTCGAACCCCGCGCGGGCCGCGCCGAGTGAAGCCGAGTGAATCAGCCCGCGGTGATCCCCGTGATCAGCGTCTGGTCCGTACCGGTCCGGGTTGTGATGAACTGCGTGAAGGTATTCGGTTCCTCGTCGGGAAACTGCTGCGTCAACCGGACTTCCCACCGCGCTTGGCCGTCGGGTCCGTCACCGGCTCGGGAGATCTGGACGCAGTACCGGGTGCCCACCGGCACCTGGTTGATACCGCGCTGGATCTGATCGGCCGGTGACACCGCGGCATCGGGGGCGACCACCGCGCGGGCCCGATACCCCGACCGTTCGGCGTAATAGGCGTACTCGAAAGCGAAGATGGCGTCGGGGCCGCTACCGGTGCCGCCCGGATCGGTGCCGGAAATGACTTCGCCCGTGCGCTTCTGCTCGCACCCCGGCGTCGCGATGGCCCACGGTGGCTTGACCCGGGACGTGGGCGTGGAGGTGGCCGCGGCGGGTCCGGCCGCTCGGGCGGGGGAGGTGACCGGCGTTCTGCGCGAATTCGCACCGGAACCGTAGATCATGGCCAGGCCGATCGAGACGGTGGCGACCACGATGGCGAGCACGATCAACACGGTCAGCGACCGGTTGCCACGCTGCTGATCCGTGCGCCGGGGATGGCGCACCGGCGTGCCGGGGTGGATTCCGGACCGGTTGACGATAGCGGGCGCTTTGACCTGGCCGTCCTCGGCCTTGGGCGGCTCGGGGGCGGCGGGCGCGCTGCGCTGCTGCGGGGCCTGCGGTCGCGGCGCCCGCTCCGCCGGGGGCGCGGGATCGAGCCACTGCTCCCACTCACCGAACTGCGGCCGGTTACTCGGCCTTTCCTGCGGCCGCGGAGGCTCCGCGGCCTCGTACTCCGGCTCCCGGCGACGTACCTGCTTGCGACGGCCGGGCGTACGACGCCGCTTGGACGGCTTGCTCGCGGGAATGCGCAGCATCGGCAGACCCGTGTCGAACGGATTGCTCTGGCTCGCGCCCTGACTGGGATGCTCCCGGTCAGGGGGTGTCATCGTCGAATTCGCCCAGCACCGGTACGACCGCTGTCACAGCGGACGGGATGGTCACGCCGAGCTGTCCGTCGCGCGGCTTGTGCTCGTGGTCGTTGCCACCGGGCGGCGGAGCGGGCGGCAGCACCATGCCGCCGGTGTGACCCGGCTGGCCGGGGTGGTCGGGGCGCCCGGCGGGGGCCGGCGGCGTGGAGTCGGCGAACGGCGCGGACCCGGGAACGGGCCTGCTTTCCGGCCTGGGCGCCTCCGGGCGGGCGGCGGGCGCGGAATTGCCGGGCGGATTCCCCGAACCGGGGCCGGCGGACGACGGCTTGTGGTCGGACGAGCCGCCGAAGTCGAACAGCTTCGAGGAGTTCTTCGAATCGTCGCCACTCGTGCCCGAGTTGGTGGTGGAGCCGGGATTGATCAGTTCCGGGATCGCCTTGTCCGCTGCCGCCGCGACCGTGTCGATGCCGTGGATGCCGACCTCGGCGATCTTGTCGATGATGTGCGTGCCGATGTCGACGCCCGCGTTGATGGCCGTGGTGCCGAGCTGCACGCCCGCGGAGATCAGCGCCTGCTGCAACTGCAGCTGGGCGGCCATGGCCGGATCCATGGGCTGCGTGGTGGCAGGCGTCGAGGCGCCGGGCGTGACCGTGCCGGGTGTGGCGGTGCCGGGCGTGACTTGCGCCGTGCCACCGGAGTGGGCGGCCTGACTCTGGCTCACGCCGGACGGCGAGGTGACCGTGAGCGGGCCCATCTCGTCGAGTTTACGGGTGTGGTCGTTCATTTCGGTGCGGGCGACCGTGACGGTGGTGAGCGCGTCGCGCAGCGCCTGGCTGGCGCGGGCGATGACGGCGTCGGTCTCCGGCGCCGAACTCGCGTTGTCCAGGATCTCCCGGGCGTCGCGGCGGAAGTCGGCGATGATCTGGTCGACGCGCCGCGCCGCGCGCCCGGAGGTGGCGTGCGCGTCGGCGAGGACGGACAGATAGGCGGGCCCGCGATCGGAGATGTCGCCGATCTCGGTCTGCGTGGTGCGCAGCGCGGGCACCGCGGCGTCGGCGGCGCGGGAGGTCCAGGTCGACTCCAGCGCGTGCAGACCTTCCCTGTGCGGCGCTTCGGTGTCCGCGACCTGCGCGGACGCGGCGGAAAGCGCGCCGGTCGCGGCGGCGCTCGGCACGCCGACGCCGGTGCCGAGCGAGGAGCGCAAGGTCAGCAGCGGGCGCACCAGCGCGGCGACGATCGGGGGATCGACGCCCGGTTCGGTGCTCTGCGGCCGGGTGGCCTCGGCGGCGGGCTGGGTGGCGTGCGCGCGTTTGCGCAGTCCCATCAGGCTTCTCATGCCAGTGCCTCCCCGGAGCGGGTGATCGCGGCAGCCGTCGTGGCGTCCACGTCCTGGGCGTCCTCGCGGTAGTCCCGCAGCACCCGGCCGTAGGCGTCGACCAGCTGCCCCGCGGTCGACAACGCTTGCGCGTGTTCGGAGACCGCGGCGGAGAAGCGCGCCGCGAACTCCGCGCCGACGAGCCCGAGATCGGCGGCCAGCCGGTCCGGATCCACCGCGCCGGAGGCGACCGTGGCCGCCGACGCCAATTGTTTCGATACCGCGTCCGCTATCGCGGTGTAGGCGGCCACCGCCGCCGGGTCGAGCCTGAGCGTGTCCACTGTTCCCCTCCCGGATCCCAGTCTGTCGCTGCCGCGCCAAGATTCACCGCCAAGAGTACTGTGCCGGAGGGCCGCTGTGCGCCCGATCCTCGGTGGTCTGTTCCCGGCGAACGCCGCCCCTGCGCGTCTGCGCTGCCCACCGCCCGGCCCGTCCGAGTCTTCCCCGTCCCCGGGCGTAGTGCCGGGCAGGGCGCCGACGGCCCTGTTCACGAGCCCTCCTCGGCCCCGGGGCCGATCGTGCGCACCAGCCGCCACCTGAGCGAATGCCCGCGTGTCGAGATTGTTATGCGGAACAACAAATCACCTGTTGTGCCCTGTGTCACAGTCCAATATGTTGCTGTGAACAACATTCGCTCCACTCCGACCGGCCCGGGACCTGTCCCGGGCCGGTGATGAAAGGCCCACTCATGCGTAAGGGCATGTTCAGCGCCGCGGCGCTGTCGTTCGCGTTATTCGCCGCCACGCTCACCGCTTGTGGCGACGACTCCGCGGACTCCGGCGGCAAGACCCAGATCGGCGTGATCCTCCCGGACAGCAAGACCTCCGCTCGCTGGGAGACGGCGGACCGCAAGTACTTGCAGCAGGCGTTCGATGCCGCGGGCGTCAAGGCCGATATCCAGAACGCCCAGGGCGACAAGAACGCCTTCCAGACCATCGCCGACCAGATGATCACCAACGGCGCCGCCGTGCTGGTGATGACCAACCTGGACAGCGGCACCGGCAAAGCCGTGATCCAGAAGGCGAAAGCGCAGGGCGTCACGGTGATCGACTACGACCGGCTGACCCTCGGCGGCGGCGCCCAGTACTACGTCTCCTTCGACAACGTGAAGGTCGGCAGCCTGCTCGGTGAGGGCGTCGCGCAGTGCCTGAGCGACCGCGGTGCCGTCCGCCCGGTGGTCGCCTACCTCAACGGCGGACCCACCGACAACAACGCCACCCTGTTGAAGACCGGCTACGACGGGGTGCTGCGGCCACGGTTCGACGCGGGCCGGTACGTCAAGGGGCCCGACCAGGCGGTCCCGGAGTGGGACAACACCAAGGCGGGCACGATCTTCGAGCAGATGCTCACCGGCCGGCCGGACATCGGCGGCGTCGTCGCGGCCAACGACGGATTGGCCAACGCCGCGATCGCGGTGCTGAAGAAGCAGAAGCTGAACGGTCAGGTGCCGGTCAGCGGCCAGGACGCCACGGTGCAGGGCCTGCAGAACGTGCTGGCGGGCGATCAGTGCATGACCGTCTACAAGGCGATCCGGAAAGAGGCGGAGGCGACCGCGAACCTCGCGGTGGCGCTGGTGAAGGGGGAGCGGGGCACGACCAACGGCGCGGTGCGCGATCCGGAGTCCCAGGCCGACGTGCCGTCGGTGCTGCTCGAGCCGAAGGCGATCTACCCGCGCGACGTCAAGGACGTGGTGGCCGACGGCTATGTCGGCAAGGCCGAGCTGTGCGCCGGCGAGTTCGCGAAACTCTGCGCGGACAACGGGATCTGATATCGCACGCCCCTTCCGCGGTTCGATGAGGGGATTGCGGAAGGGGCTCCATTCCTTCGGAGGAGTACCCATGTCCGAACTGCCGGTCATCGAATTACGCGGAGTAGAGAAGAGTTTCGGCCCGGTCCACGTCCTGCACGAGGTCGCTTTCAGCGCCTATCCCGGCGAGGTGACCGCTCTCGTCGGCGACAACGGGGCGGGCAAGTCGACGCTGGTCAAATGCATCGGCGGCACCCACCCGATCGACGCGGGCGAATTCCTCTTCGAGGGCGCGCCGGTGCAGGTGCACAGCCCGCGCGACGCGGCTGCGCTCGGGATCGAGATCGTCTATCAGGATCTCGCGCTCTGCGACAACCTGGATATCGTCCAGAACATGTTCCTCGGCCGGGAACGCAGGCGCGGCCTCGTGCTCGACGAATACGCGATGGAGGAACTGGCCGGAAAGACGCTGGCGAGCCTGTCGGTGCGCACGGTCAAGTCGGTGCGGCAGCAGGTTTCCAGCCTGTCCGGCGGCCAGCGCCAGACGGTGGCCATCGCGAAAGCCGTGCTGTGGAACAGCAAGGTGGTGATCCTCGACGAGCCGACGGCCGCGCTGGGCGTCGCGCAGACCCAGCAGGTGCTCGAACTGGTCCGCAGACTCGCCGACCAGGGTCTGGCGGTGGTGCTGATCTCGCACAACATGAACGACGTCTTCGCGGTGTCCGACCGGATCGCCGCGCTCTACCTCGGCCGGATGGCGGCGCAGGTCCGCACCTCCGACGTGACGCACGCGCAGGTGGTCGAACTGATCACGGCGGGCCGCAGCGGGGCGCTCGGACTCGAACCGAGCGGAGTCCTCCGATGACCGCGGTGGCCACCCAGCGGCGACCGGCGGCCGCGCCGGTGACCGATCTGGTGAGCGATTACGTCGGCCGGGTGCGCGGCGGCGACATGGGGGCGCTGCCCTCGGTGATCGCACTCGTCGTGCTCTCGGTGATCTTCTGGGCGGCGCGCCCGGTCTTCATGTCCGAGGCCAACTTCGCCAATCTGTTCACGCAGGGCGCGGCGATCGCGGTGATCGCGATGGGACTGATCTTCGTGCTGCTGCTGGGCGAGATCGACCTGTCGGCGGGGTTCACCAGCGGTGTCTGCGCGGCCGTGCTGGCCGTGCTGCTCACCGACAAAGGATGGCCGTGGTATCTGGCGGTGCTGGTCGCGCTGCTCACCGGCGTCGGGATCGGACTGGTGATCGGCACGGTCGTGGTGCAGATCGGGATACCGTCGTTCGTGGTGACGCTGGCGGCGTTCCTCGCGCTACAGGGCGTCGCGCTGAAGATCATGGACAACGGGCGCAACATCGCCATCCGCGACGAGACGATCGTCGCGATAGCGAACAAGAACGTGCCGCCGCCGATCGGCTGGGCGCTGTACGCGGTGCTGATCGCCGGTTTCGCGCTCGTCCAGTACCGGAAGTTGCGGGCGCGCAGGAAACTCGGGCTCACCGGCGCGACGGCGCGCACAGTCGTGATACGGGTGGGGCTGCTCGCGCTCGTGGCCGGCGCGGCGGTGCTGGTGCTCAACGGCGAGCGCAGCCGCAATCCCGCGTTGCACTCGCTGGCGGGAATGCCCATCGTGGTCCCGCTGATCGTGGCCCTGTTGCTGCTGTGGACGTTCGTGCTGGACCGCACCGCGTTCGGCAGGCACATCTACGCGGTCGGCGGCAACGCCGAGGCCGCCCGGCGCGCGGGCATCGCGGTGGCCCGCGTGAAGATCACCGCCTTCGTGCTGTGTTCGACGATGGCGGCGGTGGGCGGGCTGATCGCGGCCTCGCGCGCGAATTCCGTCGATCCGAACACCGGCGGCAGCGACGTGCTGCTCACGGCGGTCGGCGCGGCGGTGATCGGCGGCACCAGCCTGTTCGGCGGTCGCGGGCGGATGCTGGACGCGGTGCTCGGCGCCGCGGTGGTCGCGGTGATCAACAATGGGATGGGGCTGATGGGCTACAGCGCGGGCACGAAATTCGTTGTGACAGGATTTGTGCTGCTCTTGGCCGCCGGAGTGGACGCGCTGTCGCGCAAGCGTGCGCTCCGGAATCGATGAATCCCCCGCCCCGTGACGAAAGCCCGGTGAATGCGAGCAGCACCTTCTCCCGAGGAGATCCGCACGCGCAACCTCGCCGCGCTGCTGCGGAACGTCCACCGTGACGGGGCGGTGTCGCGCGCCACGCTCGCCGAGCGAATGGGATTGAACCGCAGCACGATCCTCGCGCTCACCACCGACCTGGCGGCCGCCGGCCTGGTGAGCGAGGAACTGCCCGGCCAGACCGGCCGGGCGGGCAGGCCCTCGCTGGTGGTGCGGCCGCGGTCGGAACGGGTGTACGTCGTCGCGCTGGACGTCAGCGCGGACCGCCTCGCCGCCGCGCGGGTCGGGCTGGGCGGCTCGGTGCTCGATCGCACCGAGACCACCCGTCCGCGCGGCGCGTTCGACCCCGAGGACGTGATCGCCGCTCTGGTGACCATGGCGCGGGCGATGATCGCCGCCGCGGCGCCGGACGCGGTGTGCGTGGGGGTGGGTGTCGCGTTCTGCGGCATGGTCCGCGAGGAGGACGGCGTGGTGCGGTACGGGCCGAACCTGGGCTGGGTGGACGTCGCCTTCGGCGCCGAGATGACCAGGGAACTCGATCTCGGACTTCGGGTCGCGGTGGGCAACAACGCCAATCTCGGCGCGCTGGCCGAACGCGAACGCGGTGTGGGCGTCGGCTTGGCGAACCTGATCTACCTGCACGGCGACGTCGGCATCGGCGGCGGCATCATCGTCAACGGCGAGTTGCTCGGCGGTGAAGGCGGTTACGGCGGGGAAGTGGGGCACATGATCGTGCATCCGGGTGGGCGGCCCTGCGCCTGCGGTTCCCGGGGCTGCCTCGAGGCCGAGGCGGGCGAACTCGGGTTGATCGCGGCGGCGGGACGCAGCGATCCGCCCGGGCAGGCGGCGGTCGACGCGATCGTCGACGCGGCGGCCCGCGGCGACACCACGGCACGGGACGCGTTGCACCAGGTCGGCGAATGGCTCGGATACGGCGTCGCCAATCTGGTGAACGTCTTCAATCCGTCGGTGGTGGTGTTCGGCGGGGTGCTGCGGGAGATTTATCTGGGGTCGGCGGCGCAGGTGCGCAGCCGCGTTGCGATCAACGGCCTGCAAGCCGTCCGCGAACGGGTTCGCCTGCGTACCAGCGCGCTCGGCGGCGACGCGACGCTGATCGGCGCCGCGGAACTGGCCTTCACCGACGTGCTCACCGACCCGTTGCACACGTTGTCGCGGACCTCCGCAGCGCGCGCCTGACGAAAGGCGGCGTCGGCCGGTGAGGCGCGCGGTGCGACGAGAAAGCGTCCGCCGCCGATGATTTCGCCGAGAGCGGGCCACCCGTGATCCGGCCATCGCCGTCGGCGCGGCCGAACGTTCAGGCGGCGTCTGCCGCGCTGAACTCCGACAGGTGCGCGGCGAGCAGTTGGACGCGCACCCGCTGTTCGGCGGTGGTTTCCTCGGGATGGTGGATCTCGATGCTCAGCCGGTCGTCGAAGGTGCTGATGATGATGGTGCCGCTCGGCTGCTGCAGCCGGTGCCCGGTCCTGTCCGGTTTGCCGAGCATGATCGAGCGAAAGTCGGTGACGCGCAGGTCGTCCGGGACCCGAGGTCTGCGCACGCGTCCCCAGTTGGTGGCGAGCACGATCCCCGGTGCGCGCGGCGGAGGGCCGGCAGCGATCTCGGGGATGTGCAGCGGGGTCTGTTGCACGAAACCCCTGTCGAGTCCGGCGCGCAGCGTGTCGCTGATGTCACGGGCCAGCTCCACGAGTGTCGCGCCGGTCCGCGGCGCGGGCACGAAATTCGCGAAGCCGAGTACGTTGGTGCCGTCGGTCGCCCCGATCGGCGGCCGCACCCGGGTGCGCAGGTCGACCGAGTAGGTGTAGACCAGGTCGGTCAGTGCCAATCCGCGCAGCTCGGCCTCGGTGAGCAGGATCGCGGCGGAGGCGAGGCCGTTGATCGTGGTGTGCTCTCGGTGTCCCAGCTCGACCAGCGCGGCGGTCTGCTCGCGGGTCATCCTGCATCGTGCCGTGCGGGGTAGGAGGTAGTCCAGGTCGTCCGGGCCGGTATAGACCTGGGCCACGCCCATCGGGCGGTGGGGCATCGCCGGTGTGTCGATCTTCCGTACGCCGCGCTCGCGCAGCAGGTCTTCCACCGAGTGTGGGAAACCGTGCGGCTCCAGCTCGGGCGTGCGGCCTCGGGCGAGGTCGGCATAGCACGACCACAGCTCGGCGAACACGGCCAGCGAATGATAGGCATCCGCGACGCTGTGGTGGGTCACCAAGGTGACCCCCGCGGTGGCGCCGTCGCGGACCACGCACAGCGAGCTGAGCGCTCTGCGCTGATCCAGCCGGGCACCGGTGAGCATTCGCTCGGGATCGCCGTCGGCGACCGTCATCTCCGCCGCGCCGTCCGGTGCTTCGAGCAGGAGGTGCCCGCCGCGCCCGTCCGGCTCCAGACGGGCGGCGAGGATCGGGCGGGAGCGAACCACGGCTTCGAACGCCGCCGACAGCGCGGCGAGATCCAACCGGCCGACGACCCGGACCGAATAGCCGACGAGGACTTCGCTATTGGCGAAGATCGCCTCGCTCGGCGCCAGCGGACGGATGACGGTTGCTGCGGTCATGTCGCTTCCTCCACCTGAGCCCTGTCCCAGAGGCTAGTCCGAAGCCCGGACGCGCCAAACTCTTTCGGCAGCATCATCTGTGTCCTGTATCGGCGGATACGAGCCCGCCGTTTCGGGTTGTTGCCACACCGACACCTTGTCCACACCAGGCCCCTCGAACGTGGAGCCCGGCGTTAGCTGCCGCCCTTCTAGAGTGATACTCTAGAGCCTTGCTCTAGAGGAGGCTGCCATGACCGAACTCGTCACCTACCGGCTCGACGCCGGAGTCGCCACCGTCACGCTGGACGACGGCAAGGCGAACGTGATGTCGGAGCACATGATCGGCGCCATCGCCGCCGCCCTGGACCGGGCCGAGGCCGATCGCGCCGTCGTCCTGTTGACCGGACGCTCCCGCATGTTCTCCGCCGGCTACGACCTGGCGACGTTCTCCCGATCCGCCGACGACATCCGCCGCACCCTGCGGGCCGGCGGCAACCTGGTCCATCGGCTCCTCGGGTTCCCGTATCCGGTCGTCGCGGCGTGCCCGGGGCACGCGATCGCCCAGGGCGCGTTCACGCTGCTGGCCACGGACGTGCGATTCGGCGTCGAGGGGGATTTCAAACTGGGTCTGAACGAGGTCGCGATCGGTCTGACCATTCCGCATTACGGCGTCGAGACGGCACGGCACCGGCTCACCGCCCCGGGGTTCGACCGGGCGGCGAACACCGGCGTCCTGCTCGGTCCCGAGGAAGCCAGGGAACTCGGCTTTCTCGACGTGCTCGCCGCCGACGCCGACGAACTGCGCGAGCGCGCGACCGCCGAAGCGCGCCGATTGACCGGCATCGACTTCGCCGCGCATACCGGCACGAAGCTGCGGGTGCGTGCCGGAGTTCTCGCCGCGGTCCGGTCCGGCATCGACGCCGAGTTCGGGGCGTAATCGAAAGTGCGCACGCGCGAGCGGATCTTGGCGGAAGCGACCGAACAACTCCTGGCGAAGGGTTATCCGGCGTTCACGGTGGCCGGCGTGCGCGATCGGCTCGGTCTGTCCAGCGGCAGCATGTTCCACGCGTTCGGTTCGAAAGCCGAACTGGCGGCCGCGGTCTATGTCGCGGGGATGCTCGACTACCAGCGCGCGGTGCTGGACCGCCTCGACGCGTACGGCATCGACGCGCAGCAGGCGATCCGCGCGATGCTCGCGGCCCATCTCGGCTGGGTGGAGGATCACCGTGATCTCGCCCGCTTCCTGTTCGCGACGCTTCCCGACGAGGTCGCGCGGGTCGCGGAGCCCGAACTGGCGCAGCACAACCGAGTTTTCTTCGGCGCGCTGGAACGCCGGTACCGCGAACTGCTCGGCACCGCGGACGTGGGCGGCGACGGCTATCCGGTTGCCCATGCGATCTGCGTGGGACCGGCGCAGGAGTACTGCAGGCAATGGGTCCGCGGACGCGTCTCGGCGCCGCCGCGCACGCTGGCCGCGACCTTCCAGGACGCCGCCGCGGCCGCTCTCGCCACCCTGATTCGATAGCCGCCCGGTCGGGCAGCGCGGGTGTACGCGTGGCGGTGCCGGGGCGATGACCGCGCCGGTTGCGGAACGGCGATGTGTGATCAACAGTGGTTGTCGAGTTACGGTGCGGCGACGGGAGGCCACCATGGACCGTGCGGACGTCGTTGTCGTCGGTGCCGGATATGCCGGGCTGTGCGCGGCGCGGACATTGCGGGCGTCCGGTCGGGAGGTCGTGGTCCTGGAGGCGAGCGATCGCGTCGGCGGTCGCACCCTCGCCGCGCGGATCGGCGGCGGTTGGGCCGTCGATCTCGGCGGACAGTGGATCTCGGGTGCGCACACCAGGTTCGCCGCGTTGGCCGAGGAGTACGGCGCGGCGATGTACGCACCGCCGGAAGGGGTCGACCTGCTGGTCGAGGGCGTGGTCCGGCGGCGGTTCACCGGCGCCCGCCCGCCATTGCCGACGCTGGTGCTGGTGGTGCTCGCCCAGGCCATGTGGCGGCTGGAACGCATGGCCGCCCGGATCGACCTCGCGCGCCCGTGGACCACGGCGGGCGCGGACCGGCTGGACGCGATGACCGCCGCGACCTGGCTGCGCCGGAATCTTCCGGAGCGGCGCGCGCGGAACCTGGCCGAGGTGATGATCGGCGAGGAGCTGTGCGTCGATGTGGGCAGTATCTCGATGCTCGGTTTGCTGACCACGATCCGCTCGGCGGGCGGTGTCGAGGCCGGGATCACGGCCGAGACGGTGACCCGCATGTTCGTGGACGGCGCCGACGGACCCGCGCTGGCCATCGCCGCCGAACTCGGGGACGCCGTGCGTCTCGGCGCGCCGGTCACCGGTATCCGTCAGGGAGCGGACGGCGTCCGGGTGGGCGCGGTGACCGGTGACGTGCACGCCGAGCGCGTGATCGTGGCGGTGCCGCCCGTCCTCGCCGGACGCATCGCCTACGACCCCCCGCTGCCCGCCGCGCGCGACCAGTTGACCCAGCGGATGCCGATGGGCTCGGTCCTGAAAGCTTTCGCGGTCTACGAGCGCCCGTTCTGGCGTGACGACCGGCTCACCGGTCAAGCGCTGAACCTGCACGATCCGGTACCGGTGACCTTCGACGCCACCCGCCCCGGCGGCCCCGGCGTGCTCGGCGCGCTGGTGCCCGGCCGGGCGGCGCAGCGGCTGGGTGCCCTTCCCGCGAGCGAGCGCCGCGCCATGATCGTCGGCTCGCTCGTGCGCGCCTTCGGCCATGCCGCCCGCGAGCCGGTCGAGTGGCACGAGAAGGTCTGGGCCGAAGACCCGTACACCCGTGGCGGATACGGCGCCTTCTTCCCGCCGGGCGTGCTGACCACCGTGGG
The DNA here is from genome assembly GCF_000308415.1 of Nocardia asiatica NBRC 100129. GTDB lineage: Bacteria > Actinomycetota > Actinomycetes > Mycobacteriales > Mycobacteriaceae > Nocardia > Nocardia asiatica. The sequence goes on from NZ_BAFS01000065.1 coordinate 55,882, forward strand.
CTCGGCGCTGCGTCATCCGGTCGGAGCGATCCACTGGGCGGGGAGCGAAACCGCCACGGAGTGGTCGGGGTACATCGAGGGAGCGATCCGCTCGGGTGAGCGCGCGGCCGCCGAGGTGCTCGCCGTGGACCGATCCACGGCCACCGCCTGATTGCCGATCGATTGCTCGAACGCTGGCTGCGACCGAGCCGAGGGATCACAATGGAAAGGTGTTCCAGCGGATCGTGGTGGGTTACGACGACTCGCCCGGCGCGAGGGCCGCCTTGACGATGGCGCTCGATCTGGCGACGGTGCACCACTCGGCGCTCACGGTGGTGGCGGTGGAAGAGTATCTGCCGCACTACGGTCCGGTGGTCGGCGAGATCGAGGACGAGCGCTCGATCGGCGAGCGGACCTGCCGCCGGTGGCTCGCCGCCGCCGCCGAATCCGCGCGACAGCGCGGCATCGAGGTGCAGGCCGAGATGCGCGCCGGCCAGGCGGCGCGGGAACTGGCCACGGCCGCCGCCGAGCACCGGGCCGACCTGCTGGTTCTCGGCCGCAGTGGGCATTCGGGCATCTGGGGCCGGTTCATGGGCAGCACCGCGGAGAAGGCCGCCCGGCACGCCTGCTGTTCGGTGCTGGTCGCGCACGACGGCGACGGACGGCCCGAAGGCCGGTGAGTGCGGCCGTGTCGTGACGGCGGTGGCGCCGCGGCGGGTCGATCGTGTTAGAGATGTGCATGGCCGGGGAACTGACCGAGGAGCCGATGCCCACCGCCGAACGCGCGAGAAACCGCGCGCCATGGCGGGACTTCTGGCGCGCCCACGGTGTGGTGCTGGTGGTCGTCGCGGCAGGGGGCGCGCTGGGCGCGCTGGCTCGCTACGGTCTTGCCCAAGCGTTGCCCGGCCGGGCCGGACATATCCCGTGGGCCACCTTCGTCTCCAATGTGTCGGGCTGCTTCGCGATCGGCGTACTCATGGTGGCGGTGACCGAGATCTGGACGGCGCACCGATTGGTGCGCCCATTCCTCGGCGTGGGCGTCCTGGGCGGATTCACCACCTTCTCCACCTACGCCAACGAGATCCGCGAGCTACTGCGCCCCGACACGATCGTCGCCGCGGCCGCATACCTGGCGGGCACGCTGATCTGCGCTCTGCTCGCGACTTTCGCGGCGATGTGGCTCACCAGGGCGGGCTATGAGCGCGCGCGAAAGAGGGCGAGATGACGGTGCTGCTGGTTCTTCTGGGCGGTGCGATCGGCGCGCCGCTGCGGTATCTCGTCGACCGGGCGGTGCAGAATCGCCGCGACAGTCTGTTCCCCTGGGGCACTTTCCTGGTGAACCTGATCGGCTGCTCGATTCTCGGCGCCCTGAGCGGGGCGGGGACCGCGCTGTCCACGCCGCTGTTCGTTCTGCTCGGCACCGGATTCTGCGGAGCCCTGACCACCTACAGCACCTTCGGATACGAGACCGTGCGATTGGCGGAGCGCGGCGCCTATCTCTTCGCGGCGACGAACGTGATCGCCAGTGTCTGCGCAGGGCTGATCGCCACCGTGTCCACCTACGCCGCAGTGCACGCCCTGGTCGGCTGACCCCATCCGGGCTGTCCGGCCGAACCTGTATGGGACGTGATCCAGTTCACTCGGCTGGTCTACCGCGAGCTACTCGGGGTCGGATAAGCTCTGTCGTGACAGATGCAAATATGCGCATACATCTTCGGTGACGGAAGGCTGGTTCGATGGGACACGAACATGGTCACGCGCACGGACACGGGGTGTCCGGCGAGGCCGATCGCAGATGGCTGACCATCGCGCTGGCCCTCATCGTCGGTTTCATGTCGATCGAAGTCGTGATCGGCGTACTGGCGAACTCGCTGGCCCTGCTGTCGGACGCGGCGCACATGCTCACCGACGCCGCGTCCATTGTGCTCGCGCTCATCGCGATCCGGCTGGCGGCGCGGCCCGCGAACGGCAAGTACACCTATGGCTACAAGCGCGCCGAGATCCTCTCGGCGCAGGCCAACGGTGTCACGCTGCTGGTGCTGGCGGGCTGGCTCACCTACGAGGCCGTGCGCCGCCTGTTCGAGCCACCCGAGGTGACCGGCGGTCTCGTCTTGGCGACCGCGCTGGCCGGCATCGTCGTCAACATCGCGGCCACCTGGGCCATCAGCAAGGCCAACCGCTCCAGTCTCAACGTGGAGGGCGCCTTCCAGCACGTGCTCAACGACCTGTACGGGTTCATCGCCACCGCCGTGGCCGGGCTCGTCGTGCTGACCACCGGCTTCGCCAGGGCGGATGCCATCGCCACCTTGGTCGTGGTCGCGCTGATGGTCAAGGCGGGTCTCGGGCTGGTGCGTGAGTCCGGCCGGATCTTCCTGGAGGCGGCGCCCGCCGGGGTGGACCCGGACGCGCTCGGGCGCGGGCTGGTGGACATCGAAGGCGTCGACGAAGTGCACGACCTGCACGTCTGGCAGATCACCTCCGGCGACATCGCCCTGTCGGCGCACGTGCTGGTTCGTGCGGGCGCGGACTGCCACGGGCTGCGCCAGCGGATCGAGCACCTTCTCGACCACGACTACGGCATCACCCACACCACGTTGCAGGTCGACCATACCCACGGCGTGGGCGCCGCGGCGCCCACGGACGCCCAGCGCCTGCTGCCGGTGTTGGACGACCACTGCGACGACGCGCACGGGCCGGTGCACCGCGACCGCCCGTCGTCCGCCGCGGGTATCGGCGCGCCCTGAGCTACCGGGCGCCACGCGCGTGGACGATGCCGGGCGGGATGTCGCGCAACACCGGAAGGCCCTCGAAGACCGGAAGGCTCACCGCGAGCGGGCCGCGGGACGGACCGAAGGACGACAGCGTCACCTCTGCCACCCGCGGGCTCCATTCGCGCAGCAGCCGCTCCGCCCGGCTGCGTTTGACGCCCCAGGGCATGGGCGGTGCGGTGTAGTGCGGTGTCTTCGCGAAACCTCGCATGGTCTTGCGCGAGAACCAGGGCGGGATGATGTCGAACATCAGCTCCACACCGGGGAGCCGGTCGAAGATGGTGGTGCACAGGCGGCGCACCTGGTCGGGCTCGAAGTACATGAACAGGCCCTGCGCGGTGACGAAGACTCCGCGTCCGGTGTCGACCTCGTCGAGCCAGGCCGGATCGAGGGCGCTGACCGCCAGATGACGGCAGCGCTCGCTCGGCGGCAGGAACCGCTCGCGCAGCGCGATGCCCTCGGGCACGTCGACGCACAGCCAGCGCACCTTGCCGTCGTCGCACCGCTGGAATTGAGTCTCCAAACCCGAGGCGAGTTCCACGACGGTGCCGCCCGGGTGCGCCGCCAGCCAGGGCCGCAGCGCCTGGTCGAAGCGCAGCGACCGCACCGCGTGCGTGCCGTCGGGCGCGCCGAACGCCCGGGCGTAGTCGTAGTCGAGCGCGTCGAAGATCCGGACGCAGTCCGGATCGCGCAGTATGCCGTCCGCCCGTTTCGCTTCCGACGCCCGGTTGTAGAGCGTCCACAGCATGGTCTCCGGGATTCCCGCCAATTCGACGCTCGCGCCCATGTTTTCGTCCTTCCGGCTCCGGGCCGTGTCCGCCCGCCGACACTCGAATCGAGCGAACTTAGCCTAACCTAATTCAGGACGAAACGGCTCAGTGATGCAGACGCGGGAACGGCTGCTCGGCCTCGACCAGATAGGCCAGCTCCAGCAGGGTGCGTTCGTCGCCCCGCGTGGCGGCGAACTGAACTCCGATCGGGAGCCCGCCCTCGGTCAGTCCGGCCGGAACGGTGATCGCCGGCGTTCCGGTGATGTTGTTGATCGGGGTGAAACAGACGTAGGCGCGCAGGCGGTCGATGAGATCCTCGAACGGCACCGTAGGGCTGAGATGGCCGAGTTCCGGCGTGGTGTGGCCGAGCGTGGGCAGCAGCACCGCGTCGTAGGGCTCGAGCGCCCGCTCGTAAGTCGCCGCCGCCGCCCGTAGCCGGTAGAGCGTGAGCGGGGCGTGCAGGGCCCGGCGCAGGAAAAGCGCACGGAGGCCGACGGTCAGATCGTCCACCCGGCGCGCGTCGAACCGGCGGTCGAGGAATTTTCCCGTCGTGGTTATCGCGGCCGCGAGCAGCCCCCAGTAGTGGAGAAATGCGCTCTCGATCGCGGCGCCGAACATCAGTGGCACCGGCTCCACCGAATGACCACTGGATTCGAGGACCCGCGCAACCTTTTCGACAGCCGCTCGCGTGGGACCGGCGGCGAGCGGCCCCGCGAGGTTGTCGAGCACCAGCGCTATCCGCATCCGTCCGGGCGCCGGGCCCTCGACCCGGCCGATCGGCTTCAGCGCGGGATTGCGCCAATAGCGTTCGGCCGCCTCGGCGTATGCCGCGGTGTCGCGCACCGTCCTGGTCAGCACTCCCTCGCTGACGATGTCGACCGGCAGCGAGCGAGCCAGCCCTGAGACCACGTGCCGACCCCGCGTCGGCTTCAGGCCGACCAGCCCGGCGCAAGCCGCCGGAATCCGGATCGATCCGCCGCCGTCGTTGCCGTGCGCGATCGGGACGACGCCCGCCGCCACCAGCGCGGCCGCCCCGCCCGACGAGCCGCCCACCGAATGGCCCGTGTGCCAGGGGTTGCGGGTGGGCGCCGCGTGCGGCGGCTCGGTGCTGGCGTTGAACCCGAACTCGGGCATCGCGCTCTTGCCGAGCACGGTGAGGCCGGTGCTGAGGAATTGCCGGGTGTAGCCGCTGTGCGCGCGGGCGGGTGTCGCACGGAACGCGGCAGTGCCCTGGTTCGTCGGCATGCCCGCCACGTCCGTGTTGTCCTTGACGAAACTGGGCACGCCGTAGAACGTGCCGGTCCGCTCGGCGGGCAGCAGTGGGTTCGCATAGCTTCGGTAGGCGACTGCCGCCAGCTGTTCGACCCGCTGGGCGCGCGCCACGGCAGCCGCGGCGAGTTCGTGTGGTGAAACCGCACCGTCGCGCACCAGCGTGGCCAGGGCGACGGCGTCGTGGTCACCGAGTGCGTCGTCGCAGAAGGCGTGGACGCGCGTAGGTAGCGGTAGAGCGTCGGCGGTCATATCCCGAATCTAATGTGTGCGTCAGGCAGGTCGTCCAGATCGAAGTCAGGTCGGAAAGGACAGCAGGTGGCCGCGACATACCCGGAGCCGGTGCCACCGAAGGGCCGGGTCGGCTCGCTGTTGTTCGCCCTGCCGCCGACGGGCCGGCGGTGGGGCGTCGCGCTGCGCGCCGCCGTGGCGTTCGCCGCCCCCGCCGCGATTCTCACCGGTCTCGGCCGTTCGGACGCGGCGGTGTTCGTCATGTTCGGCGCCTTCGCCGTGCTCTACGGCGAGGGACGGCCGTTCCGGGTGCGCGGGTGGGTGGTTCTCGCGGCCGGTGTGGCGCTGCTCGCCGCCGGTGCGGTCGGCGCGGCGACGGGCGCCGTGCTCGGCGCCGGATCGGGTTCGTCCCTGGTCATGGTGCTCGTGGTGTCCGCGATCGCGGTGGTGGCCGTCTTCG
>NZ_BAFS01000064.1 GCF_000308415.1 Nocardia asiatica NBRC 100129
ATCAAACACAGCGACACATCTCACTACGACGGCGTGTAGTGCATCCGGCACAATGGGGCGCATGGGCAATGTCTTCGACCTGAGCACGGTGGCCAAGCGGTTTCGTTTCATCGCGGTGCTCGAGGCGGTTTCCTGGTTTCTGCTGATCATCGGCATGGTGTTCAAGCGGATTCCGGAGCCGGTGCTGTGGCCGGTGAAGGTGTTCGGCATGACGCACGGCATCGTGTTCGTGCTGTTCGTGATCAGTGCGATCGTGGCGGCGCGCGAGCTGGGCTGGAGCGTGAAGACCACCGGTCTCGCGTTGCTGTCGAGCCTTCCGCCGTTCTGCACGGTGCTGTTCGAGGTCTGGGCGGTGCGCACGGGTCAGCTGGGTGAACTCAGCGCCGCCGGTTCGGCCGAGTCCGGGGCGCCCGCATCCGCCACCTCGTGACAAACTGGAAGTCGTGAATCGACCAGCCGCACGCCGTCCTTCGCCCGCTGTCGCCGCCGCCATGTCCGGGGCGGTCGATCTGTCCAGCCTGAAGCAGCCCGCGGGGAGCGCGGGCGGAGCGAGCGGCGGCGACCACGCGGTGTCCGAGGCCGATTTCGAGACCAGGGTTCTGCGCCGTTCGATGCAGGTGCCCGTGGTGGTGGTGCTGTACTCGCAGCGCAGCCCGGGCAGCATCGAACTGGTCCGCACGCTGGAACGCCTGGTTGCCGCTGACGGCGGCGCCTGGGACCTGGCCACCGTGGAGGCCGAGGCCAACATGCGCATCGCGCAGGCGCTGCGGGTGCAGGGCATTCCAACGGTGATCGCGATCGCGGCCGGGCAGCCGCTGGCCGATTTCGAGGGCGCGCAGCCGGAGCCGCAGGTGCGGCAGTGGTTGAACGCGGTGGTCGACGCGGTAGCGGGGAAGCTGGAAGGCGGCGGGGAGCCGCAGCAGCCTGCCGAGGACCCGCGTTTCGCGGCGGCCGAGGCGGCGCTGGAGCAGGGCGACCTGGTCGGCGCCGAGGCCGCCTACCAAGCGATTCTCGACGCCGAGCCGGCGAACGAGGAGGCCAAGAGCGCGCTGCGCCAGCTGCGGTTCCTCGCGCGGGCGCAGGAACTGCCGGAGTCGGCCATCGCCGACGCCGACGCCGACCCGTCGAATGTCGACGCCGCGATCGATGCCGCCGACCTCGAACTGTTCCAGCAGCGGCCCGAAGCGGCCTTCGACCGGCTGATCGGTGTCGTCAAGCGCACGTCCGGCGACGAGCGCACCAAGGCGCGCACCCGACTGTTGGAGCTGTTCGAACTGTTCGACCAGGCGGAGCCGTTCGTCGTGGCCGCCCGCCGCAAGCTGGCCGCAGCGCTGTACTGAGTTCGCCGCGCCGACGCCGCATCCAGGTGCAGTTCGCTCCGGCGGTGGAGGGCGCGCGGATGGAGCATCGTCGGCGCCGTGTGAGGTCTGTACCGGTCGGTGCCAGTTTTGCGGGCCGTAGCGCCGGTAGCCGATCCGCCCGCATGTCCCAGCGGCGTCGCATTCGCCGCGCTGCGGGTTCGGAGGAGCGCGGTTGGTTCCATCAGCTCTGGCGCCACCCGATGCGAAACCGGCGGAAGCGTTCGATTCAGGACGGCGCATACGCGCGTGGCCCTAGCTGGGCTCGGCCGCGTCTCGATCACTCAGATCGGTGGATCTGGGACAGCCCTTATCGGAGGTCGAACGCTCGTCGGTCGGGACTCGGTCGATCCGCCGCTCGTGCGGTAGGGGCAGACCGGGCTGCGGATTCGTACGATCGGCCGGGCGCCGTGACGCCAGTCGTCCGCTCGTGACGTAGGCGCAGACCGGGTTGCGGAAGTCGTACGATCGGCCGGGCGCGGAGCCGTGGCGCCGGTCGTCGGCTCGGGCGGTAGGCGCATGCGGGGTGGCGCAGTTCGTACGATCGGACCGGGCGCGGAGCCGTGACGCCGGTCGTCGGCTCGTGCGGTAGGCGTGTGCCGGGTTGTGCAATTCGTACGATCGGCCGGGCGCCGTGGCGCCGGTTGTCCGCTGTGTTGGCACGGGGCATGGTGGCCCTTTGCGTTGGGCTGGGTACCTGTCGGCGCCGGCCGAGCGGTCTGCGGTTTTCGAGCCGTCAGGCGGGGCGCAGCCAGACCGCGCTGTGCGGCGCCAGCGTGACCGGAGCCGAGGCGGGACGGTCGTGCCAGGGCTCATCGGTCGCGAGCACTTCGCCGAGATTGCCGAGGCCGGAGCCGCCGTAGTCCGCGGCGTCGGTATTGAGGATCTCCAGCCAGTGTCCCGCGTGCGGCAGGCCGACCCGGTAGCCCTCGTGCGTCGACCCGGAGAAGTTGTAGACGCAGGCCACCACGGAGCCGTCGGAGCCGTGGCGCAGGAACGCCAGCACATTGTTCGCGCGGTCGTCGGCCTCGATCCAGGCATAGCCGCCGGGGGTGGTGTCCTGGCTCCACAGCGCGGCGTGCTCGCGGTACACCGCGTTCAGGTCTCGTACGAGCGTGCTGATGCCCTGGTGCAGCGGGTTGTCCCGTTCGTGCCAGTCCAGCCCGCGATCGTGCGACCATTCCCGGAACTGGCCGAAATCCTGGCCCATGAACAGCAATTGTTTCCCCGGGTGGGCCCACATGTAGGCCAGCAGCGCGCGCACGCCCCCGGCTTTGGCGAAATCGTCACCCGGCATCCTGGTCCAGAGGGTGCCTTTGCCGTGTACGACCTCGTCATGGCTGATCGGCAGTACGTAGTTCTCGCTCCAGGCGTACACCAGGGAGAAAGTGATCTCGTTGTGGTGCCAGGAGCGGTGCACCGGGTCGCGGCCGAGGAACCCGAGGGTGTCGTGCATCCAGCCCATGTTCCATTTCATGGTGAAGCCGAGACCGCCGACGTCGGTGCCGCGGGTGACGCCGGGCCAAGTGGTGGACTCCTCGGCGATCGTCACGACGCCGGGATGGTGGCGGTGCAGTGTCTCGTTGAGGTCTTGCAGGAAATCGACCGCTTCCAGGTTCTCCCGGCCGCCGTGCACGTTGGGCTCCCACTCGCCGTCGGCGCGGGAGTAGTCGAGATAGAGCATGGAGGCGACCGCGTCGACGCGCAGACCGTCGATGTGGAATTCCTCGATCCAGTACCGCGCGTTGGCCACGAGGAAGTTGCGCACTTCGTGCCTGCCGAAATCGAACACGTAGGTGCCCCAGTCGAGTTGCTCGCCCCGGCGCGGGTCGGCGTGCTCGTAGAGGGGTGTGCCGTCGAAGCGGGCCAGCGCCCACTCGTCGCGCGGGAAGTGCGCCGGGACCCAGTCCAGCAGGACGCCGATGCCCGCCGCGTGCATGCGGTCGACGAAGGCGCGGAAGTCGTCCGGGGAACCGAAGCGCGCCGTGGGCGCGTAGTAGGAGGTGACCTGGTATCCCCACGAGCCGCCGAACGGATGCTCGGCGATGGGGAGCAGTTCGATGTGGGTGTATCCGGCGTCCTGGACGTATTCGGCGAGCTGCTCGGCCAGCTCGCGATAGCCGAGGCCGGGCCGCCACGAACCGAGATGCACCTCGTAGACGCTCATCGGGGCGCGGGTCGGGTCGGTGGCCGCGCGCCGCTCGAGCCAGGCGTGGTCGTGCCAGACATGATGGCTCTCGGTGACCACCGAGGCGGTGGCCGGCGGGTGTTCGGCGGCGAAAGCCAGCGGGTCGGCGTGGTCGACGGTGCGTCCGTCGGCGCCGTGCACACGGTATTTGTATTTGGCGCCCGGCCCCACATCCGGAACGAAGACCTCCCAGATCCCGGACGATCCGAGGGCGCGCATCGGCGCGGTGTTGCCGCTCCAGCCGTCGAAATCGCCGATCACGGTGACGCCGCGTGCGTTGGGCGCCCACACCGCGAACGACGTGCCCGTCACCTCGCCGTCGAGGGTGGTGTAGTGGCGCGGGTGCGCGCCGAGCACTTCCCACAGGCGCTCGTGGCGGCCTTCGCCGATGAGGTGCAGGTCGAGCGGGCCGAGCGTGGGCAGGAAGTGGTAGCCGTCCGCGCCGATGATCGTCTGGCCGCCGGGATAGGTCGTGACGACGCGATAGTCCATGATCTCCGGGTACGGCAGCACCGCCGCGAACACGCCGTGTCCTACGGATTTCAGCGCATGGTCGACGCCGCCGACGCGCGCCGACACGGTTTCCGCGTGCGGGCGCAACACCCGGACGGCGGTGCCGTCGGGATGGGGATGCGCGCCGAGCACGGTGTGCGGGTCGGCGTGCGTGCCTGCCGCGAGCAACATGAGATCGCGTCGTTTCATCGCAGGGTCCTGCGGTAGGCCAGCTCGGTACGAGCCTGCTGGGACACCGGAGGCAGGGCGATGATGTGCGCGACGGCGCGCGCCGGGTCCAGCCGCACGTAATTGGTCTGTGCCCAGTGGTATTCCTCGCCGCTGACCTCGTCGTACACCACCGGATGGTCGTGCCATTCGCGGCCGATCGCGGGCAGGTCGAGCGAGAGCATGCCCCATTCGGCGCCGAACGGGTTGAGGTTCACCACGACCAGCACCGCGTCGCCGCCGGCGGGGTCGATCTTGGAGTAGGCGAGCAGCGCGTCGTTGTCCACGTGATGGAAATGCAGGCAGCGCAGCTGTTGCAGGGCGGGGTGCGCCCGGCGGATCTCGTTGAGCCTGGTAAGCCAGGGTTCCAGCGATTCCCCGCGCGCCAGCGCCTCGGCGAACGGACGCGGGCGCAGCTCGTACTTCTCCGAGTCGAGGTACTCCTCGCTGTCCGGACGCACCGCCTGATGCTCGAACAGCTCGAAACCGGAGTAGACGCCCCAGGCCGGGGCGAGGGTGGCGGCCAGGACGGCGCGAATGGCGAACATGCCCGGTCCACCGTGCTGGAGGGTCTCGTGCAGGATGTCGGGGGTGTTCACGAAGAGGTTCGGGCGTGCCTCGTCGGCCTTGGCGGCCAGTTCGTTGCCGAACTCGGTCAACTCCCACTTGGCCACTCGCCAGGTGAAATAGGTGTAGGACTGGCTGAAGCCGCGCCGGGCCAGCCCGTAGAGCCGGGCCGGGCGGGTGAACGCCTCGGACAGGAAGATGACGTCGGGGTCGGTGCGCCGCACGTTCGCGATCAGCCACTCCCAGAAGTCGGCGGGCTTGGTGTGCGGATTGTCGACACGGAAGATGGTGACGCCCAAGCCGATCCAGTGCCGCACCACGCGCAGCACTTCGGCGTAGAGGCCGTCCGGGTCGTTGTCGAAGTTGACCGGATAGATGTCCTGGTACTTCTTCGGCGGGTTCTCCGCGTAGGCGATGGTGCCGTCGGGCAGGGTGGTGAACCATTCGGGGTGCGCTTGCACCCACGGATGATCCGGCGCGCATTGCAAGGCGAGGTCGAGCGCCACCTCGAGACCGTGCCGTCGCGCCGCCGCGACGAAATCGGCGAAATCGGCTTCGGTGCCCAACTCCGGGTGCACGGCATCGTGGCCACCGTGTCTCGAACCGATCGCCCATGGCGAGCCGACATCGCCCGGCTCGGCGGCGAGGGCGTTGTTGCGGCCCTTGCGGTTGACCTCGCCGATCGGGTGGACGGGCGGCAGGTACACCACGTCGAAGCCCATGCCCGCGATGCGCGGAAGTTCCTTGGCGGCCGTGGCGAAGGTGCCGTGGACCGGCTTGCCGGTGGCGTCGCGGCCGCCGGTCGAGCGTGGGAAGAACTCGTACCAGGAACCGTAGAGCGCGCGGTGCCGCTCGACCAGGACGGTGTGCTGTGGCCCTCGGGTGACCAGGTCGCGCAGCGGCGTGGCGCGCAGGATCTCGGCGACGTCCTCGGTGAAAGCCGGGGCGACCCGCGCGGGCAGCTGGTCGTCGCCACGGAGAGCAGTCGCGACCGCCCGTAAACGCTCGAACTGCCGCTTCGGGACGGCTTGCGCCGCACGGTCGAACAGGCGGGCGCCCAGTTCCAGGTCGTTGGCCAGATCGGCGGCGCTCTGGCCGACGGCCAGCTTCGCCTCGATCGCCGAGCGCCAGGTCTGGACAGGGTCGCTCCAGCCTTCGATGCGGTAGGTCCACGCGCCCGGCGCGTTCGGTGTGAACGTCGCGTTGAAGACGTCGGGCTCGTAGTCCGGCGTCATGCGGATGCGGAGCGGGCGCGACGTCCCCGGCGCGCGCACCACCAGCGTGGCGGCGACCGCGTCGTGCCCCTCGCGCCACACCACGGTGCGCACGGGGAAAACCTCGCCGACCACCGCTTTGGCGGGCCGGCCACCGGGGATGGACGGGGCAGTGTCATCGATTGCGATGCGGCCGGTCACGGGACCAACCTACCGGTAGCTGAACGTGCGGACCGGATCAGCGAGCTTTTCGTTCGCCGCCGCGACCCGCCGCGCCGGTGGCTGAGCCGGGCTGTTCGTGGTGCTGCCGGGAATGCGGGACCCGGAGGCCCGGGCGGCTACGGTCGGAGATCGACGCGTCGCCGCCCGGGCGTTCACTCCGGCACTCGAAGCGCCGCCGGGTCGGTGCTTACGGCAGGACCACGCATCCGACGCCGAGGTTGATCCCGTTGCCCACCGTCATCACCGGCGAGGTCCAGGCGGGACCGGCGCCGTGCGTCGCGGAGATGGTGTGGGAGCCGGCCGCGTCCGGTACCCACGTGGTGGTCGCCTGGTTGCCGACCACGGGCGCCGGGTTCGGGGTGAAGGATCCGGACGCGCTGTCGGTGAATTGCACGGGGTCGGACGAGGCGTTGTCCACCGTGGCCGTCACACGGTATTGGCAGTTGGTTCCGTAATTGCCGAAGCCGAAACTCATCCCTTGGGCAGTCGCAGTCGCCGTCGTGACCGCGGCCCCGGCGGCCGGTGCGACGAGAACGAGCGCCGCCGTGCAAGCTACGAACCCCGTCATCGCCGACCCAGCGCGCGACCAGCGCAAATCGCGGGCGCGATTTGGGTGTGCAGTCTTCCACATCTCGATCACTCCCGTACTGATTCGGTTGGTGCGGCCGGTTGGTCCGCACAGCTTGTGGGTTTGCCCCGCGTTCGGGAGTTCACAAGCGAGCGGGGGTCTCGATCGGGTAGCGGGAAGCGGGGCCTCCGGCGCGTCGTGTGGCCTTTTCGTGACGGTAGACAGCGCTACGCAAGATCGGCCGCGCTGCTTCCTCGGCTTCGACGGATCACCAAACATGCTGGTCGGAAGGTAGTTCCGGGTCGTGGTCGGGCCGGGCGCGCGCGGGGGCCTCCGTGTAGGTTCTACCGAATGAAGGCATTGCGTCGATTCACCGTCCGTGCCCATCTGCCCGAGCGTCTGGCGGCCCTGGGTGAGCTCGCCACGAATCTGCGATGGTCGTGGCACCCGCCGACGCAGGACCTGTTCGCCGCGCTGGATCCGCGGCGATGGCAGGAGATGGGCCACGATCCGGTCCGGATGCTCGGCGAGGTGCCCGCGGCGCGGCTGGACGAGCTGGCCGCCGACCCGGACTACGTCGCTCGGGTCGACGCGGCGGCGGCGGACCTGCGCGGTTACCTGGCGGCGCCGGGCTGGTTCCAGCGCAGGGCGGGGGAGGAGGGGGTGCGGGGTATCGCCTATTTCTCGATGGAGTTCGGCGTCACCGAGGTGCTGCCGAACTACTCGGGTGGTCTGGGCATCCTGGCCGGTGACCACCTGAAGGCCGCTTCCGACCTGGGCCTGCCGCTGATCGGGGTGGGCTTGCTGTACCGCTCGGGGTACTTCCGGCAGTCCCTGACGGCGGACGGCTGGCAGGCCGAGCACTATCCGGCGCTGGACCCGCAGGGCCTTCCGCTGCGGGCGCTCACCTCCGACGGCTCGCCGGTGCTCATCCACGTCGCCATGCCCGACCGCAGGGTGCTGCGGGCGCGGGTGTGGATCGCGCAGGTGGGCCGGGTTCCGCTGCTGCTGCTCGACTCGGACATCGCCGAGAACGATCCGGAGCTGCGCGCGGTCACCGACCGGCTCTACGGCGGCGACCAGGAGCATCGCATCCGTCAGGAGATCCTGGCGGGCATCGGCGGGGTGCGCGCGGTGCGCGCGTACACGGCCTCGGCGGGACTGCCCGATCCGGACGTGTTCCACATGAACGAAGGTCACGCCGGTTTCCTCGGCGTCGAGCGGATCCGCGAATTCGTCGCGCAGGGAGCGGATTTCGACGCCGCACTCGCCGCCGTGCGAGCGGGCACGGTGTTCACCACGCACACGCCCGTCCCGGCCGGCATCGATCGGTTCCCGATGCCGATGGTGCGGCGCTACTTCGGCGGCGCGCACGGCGAATCGGAATCCGCACTGCTGCCCGGGCTTCCCGCGGACCGGATCGTGGCGCTCGGAAGGGAAGCCGACCCCTCCGTCTTCAATATGGCGCACATGGGTCTGCGGCTCGCGCAGCGCGCCAACGGCGTCTCGAAGTTGCACGGTGAGGTGAGCCGGTCCATGTTCGCCTCGCTGTGGCCGGGCTTCGACCCGGCGGAAGTGCCGATCGGTTCGGTCACCAACGGTGTGCACGCCACGACCTGGGCCGCGCGGGAATGGGTCGACAAGGCGCGTGAGCTCATCGGCGCGGAATTGGTCGAGGAGGCACGCGGCTGGGAACGGCTGCGCGACGTCGATCTCACCGAGCTGTGGTCGACCCGGAATGTCCTGCGCGGCATCCTCGTCGACGAGGTGCGCCGCCGGGTGCGCGCGTCCTGGCTGGAGCGTGGCGCCGCCGAGGCCGAACTCGGCTGGGTGAACGGCGTCTTCGACCCGAACGTCCTGACCGTGGGGTTCGCGCGCCGGGTGCCGACCTACAAGCGCCTCACCCTCATGCTGCGCGACCCACAGCGGCTGCGGGCCCTGCTGCTTGATCCGCGGCGGCCGATGCAGCTGGTGGTCGCGGGCAAGAGTCACCCCGCCGACGACGGGGGCAAGGCGCTCATCCAGCAGGTGGTCCGCTTCGCCGACGATCCCGAGGTGCGGCACCGAATCGTCTTCCTGCCCGACTACGACATGTCGATGGCGCGCTTCCTGTACTGGGGTTGCGACGTCTGGCTGAACAACCCGCTGCGCCCGCTGGAGGCGTGCGGCACCTCCGGCATGAAATCCGCGCTCAACGGCGGTCTCAATCTGTCCATCCGGGACGGCTGGTGGGACGAGATGTACGACGGCGAGAACGGATGGGCCATTCCGACCGCGGCGGGCGTCCGTGACGAGCACCGCCGCGACGACCTGGAGGCGGCCGCGCTCTACGACCTGTTCGAGCGTGCGGTCGCGCCGCGCTTCTACGAGCGCGACGCCTCCGGCCTGCCGGTGCGCTGGGTCGAGATGGTTCGCCACACGCTGCAGACCTTGGGACCGAAGGTCTTGGCTTCCCGAATGGTCCGCGACTACGCGGTGGAGTACTACGCTCCCGCCGCCGCGGCGTATCAGCGGGCGACTGCCGGCGATTTCGCGGTCGCGAAGGCCATCGCCGAGTACCGCCACCGGGTGGAGTCGGCATGGCCTTCGGTGAAGGTGATCCAGGTGGACAGCGCGGGCCTGCCGGACACGCCGGTCATCGGCGCGCGGCTGTCGCTGGCCGCGCGGGTCGAGCTGGGCGGACTGAGCGTGTCCGACGTGGTGGTGCAGGCGGTGCTGGGCCGGGTGTCGACGACCGACGACCTCTCCGACACCACGACCGTCCCGATGACGCACAGCGGGTCCGACGGCGGCGCCGAACTGTTCACCGTGGACACCCCGGTGCCGCTCTCCGGCGCGGTGGGCTACACCGTGCGCGTGCTGCCGCACCACGAGCTGCTGGCCTCCGACGCCGAGCTGGGCCTGGTCTCCGCCCCGAGCGCCTGAGGCCGGTGGCGCTGGTCACGGTGGCGCCGTGGAGGCGCCCCGGGCAGTGAACCGTCGGCTACCGTGCCCTGGCACGCCCGAATCGTTCTCGACTGGAGTCACCCATGGTCACCGACGTTCTGCACCGGACCCGAGGACGCCTCGACGGGTACTTCGGGGTCCGGTCGACCGGCTCTACCGTCAAACGCGAACTCATGGCGGGCACGGTCACCTTCCTCGCCATGTCGTATGTCCTCGCGGTCAACCCCGCGGTGCTCGGCGACCAGGGAGCGCTGGGCGACAAGGGCATTCCCATGCAGGCGGTGTTCACCGCCACGGCCGTCGCCGCGGTGTTCGGCACGCTGGTCATGGGGTTGTGGGCCCGCTATCCGATCGCGCTCGCGCCGGGCATGGGGCTCAACGCGTTCTTCGCGTACACGGTGGTGCTCGAGATGGGGATCCCGTGGCAGGTCGCGTTGTCCGGCACGTTCCTGTCCGGAGTCATCTTCTTCGTCCTCGCGGTGACAAAGATTCGGGAACGCATTCTCAACGCCATCCCGATGCAGTTGAAGCTCGCCGTCGGGGCCGGGATCGGATTGTTCGTGGCGTTCCTCGGTTTGAAGAACGCCGGGATCGTGGTGAACAGCGAAGCGACGCTGGTCACGCTGGGTGACTTCACCAAGGGCACCACATTGCTCGCGCTGTTCGGATTGCTGGTGACCGTGGTGTTCCTCGTGCGGGGTTGGCACGGCGCGGTGCTCTACGGCATCGTGCTCACCACGATCGTCGGCATCGTCAGCGGCTTGGTCGAGCTGCCCAAGGGCGTGTTCGCCGCGCCGAAGGGGCTCGAGCAGACTTTCGGTCAGGCGATCGTCCATCTGCCCGACGCGTTCACCGGCCAGATGGCCGTGGTGGTGCTGACCATGCTGTTCGTCGACTTCTTCGACGCTTCAGGCACGCTGATCGGCGTCGCGAACCAGGCCGGTCTGCTGGACGAGGACGGCAGGCTGCCGCGTGCCGCGAGCGCGCTGGCGGCGGACTCGGTGGGCACCATGGCGGGCGCCGTCATCGGGACCTCGACCACGACGGCCTACGTGGAATCGACCGCGGGCGTCTCGGCGGGCGGCCGGACCGGGCTCACCGCGGTCGGCACGGCGGGCTGGTTCCTTGTCGCGATGTTCTGCTACCCGATCTTCGCGGTGGTCGCGGGCTCGGGTGAGGTGACCGCGCCGGCGCTCATCGTGGTCGGCATCCTGATGGCTCGCGCGCTCGGCCAGATCGACTGGAACCAGTTGGAGTACTCGGTGCCCGCGTTCGTCACCGTGGTGATGATGCCGTTGACGTACTCCATCGCCAACGGCCTGGCCATGGGCATGCTGCTGTACCCGGTGGTGATGGCGGCGAAAGGCCGGATCAGAGAGGTGCATCCGGCGATGTGGGTCCTGATGCTGGTGTTCCTCGGCTACTTCTTCTTCCTCGCGGAGTAACGCTCCGCTCGCTTTCGCGCTGAACCATCCTTCTCGCCCGACCGTGGAATAGGACCGAGGGGTTGGGAAGTTCGATCTCTACATGGAAGAATCGGACCGTAGTCCGCTTTTTCGCCGAACTAATGATCCCCTCCGAGAACGACTGCAGGGATGAGGACCACGATGACCATCAAATCCGTACTCGAACGCACCAACACCCCCACCGAACTCGACGGAATCGCCGCAGACATCGGCCTGCTGCTCGTGCGAGTCGTCTTCGGCGGCTTGCTCGCGGCGCACGGCGCGCAGAAACTCTTCGGCTGGTGGGGAGGTCCCGGCCTGCAGGCCAACGCCGACGCCTTCGAGCAGATGGGCTACAACCCGGGCAAGCTGTTCGGGACCCTCGCGGGCCTGACCGAACTCGGCGGCGGCCTGCTCCTGCTGCTGGGTCTGCTGACGCCACTGGCCGGGGCGATCGTGCTGGGCACGATGATCAACGTGGTCAACGCCACCTGGGCCATGGGGCTGTTCGGCGGTTACGAGATGGGGGTGCTGTTCGGCGTGGTCGGCGCGGCGCTGCCGTTCACCGGCCCGGGCAAGTTCTCGTTGGATGCCGGGCGTCCGTGGCAGCGCAGTGGATTCGTGTGGGGTGTGGGCGCGCTGATCCTCGCGATCGTGACGGGCGTGCTGACGCTGATCCTGAAGTGGGTGCTCTGAGCCTGCGGCTCGGCGGAACTCGCGGCGCGGTGACCTCGGTCGCCGCGCCGCGGTCGTTTGTGTCCTTCGTCATGTCACACCGTGGACTGCCGGATCGTCGGTGTTGTGTTGCGGCACTTGCCGACCGAATGAGGAGAAACGATGGGCGTCGAAATCAGCAACCCCGGTGCACTGCACGATCCGACCGGGTTCGGCTACAGCCACGTGGCAGTGGCGCGCGGTGAGCTGGTCTTCATCGCGGGACAGTACGACTCGGACGCCGAAGGGCACACCACCAGCACGGATTTCGCGGTCCAGGTGGACAACGCGTTCGCCAACCTCGCGATCGCCTTGCGCTCGGCGGGGTTGGACTTCGCCGACGTGGCGCAGTTGCGGACGCACATCGTCGACCACGATCTGGACAAGCTGGCCGTGCTCGGCAAGAAGATCGCGGAGATCTGGGGTGAGCGGCCGCCCGCGCAGACGTTGACCGGCGTGGCTGCGCTCGCGCTGCCGGGCATGCTGTTCGAAGTCGACGCGGTGGCCGTGCGCGGCTGAGCCGCGGCGGCCGGGCGGTGGGCCCGGAGGTGGCCCCGCGCCGCGTGCAGGGCTTGGCGCGGGGACCGGCCGATACGTTCGGTGTGGGAATTGGGGGTACACCGAAGTACCGATCAACAATCTACTTCCGTCTGGAAGTAGATTCCGGGGGGTGTGTCCGGTATCACACCGTGGCCGCGGCCGTGAGCCGGCGCAGCGCCTGGACCACGATCTCCGGATCGGCCGTCTCCCAGTACGGCGGTAGCGACGCGCGCAGGTAGCCGCCGTAACGGGCGGTCGCGAGGCGCGAATCCAGAATGGCGACCACGCCACGATCATCGACGCTGCGCAACAGGCGGCCGGTCCCTTGGGCGAGCAAGAGAGCGGCGTGACTGGCGGCCACGCTCATGAACCCGTTCCCCCCGCGCATCTCCACGGCGCGTTGCCGGGCCGCCAGCAGTGGATCGTCCGGGCGGGGGAACGGGATGCGGTCGAGGATCACCAGGCTCAGTGACGGCCCCGGCACATCGACGCCCTGCCACAGCGACAGCGTGCCGAACAGTGACGTCTCCGGGTCGTCGGCGAACTTCCGGACCAGCGCGCCCGTCGAGTCGTCGCCCTGGCACAGCACCGGGGTGGGCAATCGGTCGCGCAGCGCGTCGGTGGCCGCGCGGGCCGCGCGCATCGAGGAGAACAAGCCGAGGGTGCGCCCGCCCGCCGCCGTGACCAGCCGCTCGATCTCGTCCAGATATGCGGGCGCGAGCCCGTCCCGGCCCGGTGCGGGCAGGTGTTTGGCGACGTAGAGGATGCCGGACTTGGCGTGGTCGAACGGCGAGCCGACATCGAGCGAACTCCAGCGCACCGTGTCGGCGTCCGAGGGTGCCTGCGCGCCGTTCGCGGTGGCCGGATCGGTGCGACTGCCCGACTGCGCGGGCAGGCCCCAGGTGAGCGCGAGCCCGTCGAACGAGCCGCCGATCTGCAATGTGGCCGAGGTCAGCACGACGGTGGCGGTGCCGAAGAGCCTGCTGCGCAACAGCCCGCCCACCGACAGCGGCGCCATCCGCAGCGAGCGGCGCACGACGCCGCGGATCTCGTCGGCGGCCAGCCAGACGACGTCGCGCCGGGCGGCCGGGTCGGGCTCGTCGAACGCCGTCAGCGCGCGGACCGCGCTGTCGTGCACCTCGTCGATCGCGGCCAAGGCCATATTGCGGGCGGCGGAGTTCTCCGGATCGTCCGGTGCGGTGGCGCCGCCCTGCGGCGCGAGGGCGGTGCGCGCGTTCCACGCGGCGTCGCGGATCAGGGCCAGCACCGGGGCGACGCCGTCGGGCATGGTGTCCCAGCGGGCGGCGGGCAGCTCGTCGAGCACGGTGTGCCACGCCTCCGCGGCGCCCTCCAGGCGATCCACCTCCTGCTCATCGATGAGTTTGGCGCAGCGGCGGGCGGCCGCGCTGATCGCGGCGGAGGCCAATTCGGCGGTGGCCACGCCGGTGACCCGGTCGACCAGCTCGTGCGCCTCATCGATGACGACCACGTCGTGTTCGGGCAGCACCTGGATGCCGCTGATCGCGTCGATGGCGAGCAGCGCGTGGTTGGTCACCACCACGTCGGCCTGCGCCGATTCGGTCCTGGCGCGCTCGGCGAAGCAGTCCTGGCCGAACGAGCAGCGCGATTTGCCCAGGCACTCCCGCGAGGACACGCTGACCTGCCGCCAGGCGCGGTCGCTCACGCCGGGGGCGAGTTCGTCGCGGTCGCCGGTCTCGGTGTCGGAGGCCCATTCGTTGAGCCGTTGCACTTCGCGCCCGAGGCGCGAGATCGCGAACGCGTCGAACAGCTCCGCCTCGGCCGGCTCGTCCGGAACAGCGCTGTTGATCTTGTTCAAGCACAGATAGTTGTTGCGGCCCTTGAGGATCGCGAACTTCGGCGTCCGCCCCAGCGGGCCGCTCAGCGCGTCGGCCAAGCGGGGCAGATCGCGATCGACCAGCTGACGCTGCAGCGCGATCGTCGCCGTGGAGACCACCACCGTGCGGCCGGTGCGCACGGCGTGGCGCAGGCTCGGCACCAGATAGGCCAGCGACTTGCCGGTGCCCGTCCCGGCCTGCACCGCGAGATGCTCCTTGGTGTCGATCGCGTGGTCCACCGCCGCGGCCATCGTCACCTGCCCGGCGCGCTCCTTGCCGCCGAGCGCCTGCACGGCGGTGGCCAAAAGGTCGGGAACGGGGGGCAGTTCGGGCACGCGAGCAGCCTACTCGGCGCCTCCGACACGGCGGACCTGTCGCCGAGACCGGACGGTCTACCGGTTGACGCTGCCCTCCAAGTCGACGCCCGCACCGCGCATTCGGTCCAGTGCGGCGGCGGTGGTGTCGGCGGCGACGCCGGCGGTGAGATCGAGCAGGACGCGGGTGTCGAATCCCTCGATGCGCGCGTCCAGGGCGGTCGCCCGCACGCAGTGGTCGGTCGCGATACCGACCACGTCGACGGCCTCGATACCGCGGTCGTGCAGCCAGTCGGCCAGCCCCGTGCCGTCCTCGGTCGTGCCCTCGAACCCGGAATAGGCGGCGCTGTAGGCGCCCTTGGAGAAGATCTGCTGGATCGGCTCGGTGGTCAGGGCCGGGTGGAACTGCGCGCCCGGCGTGCCGGCCCGGCAGTGCGGCGGCCAGCTGTCGATGTAGTCGGGCTCGTCGGAGAAGTGGGCGCCGGGATCGATGTGGTGATCGCGGGTCGCGACGATCGCGCTGTAGTGCGCGGCCGCGAGGTGCTCGCTGATCCGGGCCGCCACCGCGGCGCCTCCGCTGACCGCGAGGGAACCGCCCTCGCAGAAATCGTTCTGGACGTCGACGATGATCAGTGCCCGGGTCATGGTGACCTCCCGCGGTATGGCTGAATGTCTGCCTCGAATTCTGCCGCTCGATCGGACGCTCGGTTCACCCGACTCGCGGGAAATTCACCGCTCCGATGTAAACGCGCCCTCACCGCACGGTGATTAACGAGTGCCCCCTTGGATTCCTCCCGGTTCGCCGCTTCCCCATGGAGACCACTCATGAGCCCTGCCCGCCTTTTCCGCAGCGTGACGATCGGCACCACCGTATTCCTGACGGTCTACTTCTTGCTGGGCTCCCGCCCCGCCGAACCGGCGGCCTGGCTGTGGTTCGTGATCAGCGGCGTGGTGTTCGCGCTGCTCTTCACCGCCGGACTGCTGCTGGTGTCCCGCGTGGACGAGCGCAGGCGCTGACCTCAGACGAAGGTGGTCACCACGGCGGGTTCGCCCGCCGAGAGTTTGAGGCCCTCCCAAGGCAGGCTGATCAGTCCCCGCGCCACCAGGTCGCGGCTCTCGGCGAGCGTGGGCAGGTCCTGCACCGGCTCACCGCCGCGGATCAGCGGGACGAGCGGGTCCCTGGCCTGGAAGCCGTTGCCGGGCGGCACCGGCCCGGCCGCGGGGTAGACGACCTCCTCGACGATCGTGCCGGTGTCGCGGGCCAGGCGGATCACCTTCTTCGTGCCGCCGCGGGACTGCTTGTGGCTGCTGCGTTTGGCCACCGGCACCCCTTCGACCTCGACCAGCTTGTAGACCATCCCGGCGGTCGGCGCGCCCGAGCCGGTGACCAGCGCCGTGCCGACGCCGTAGACGTCGACCGGTTCGGCGCGCAGCGCGGCGATGGCGTACTCGTCGAGGTCACCGGAGACAACGATGCGGGTCTTGGTGGCGCCGAGCGCGTCGAGCTGGTCGCGCACCTGGCGGGCCAGGACGCCGAGATCGCCGGAATCGATCCGCACCCCGCCCAGCTGGGTGCCCGCCACCTCGATGGCGGTCGCGACGCCCTTGGTGATGTCGAAGGT
Organism: Nocardia asiatica NBRC 100129; assembly: GCF_000308415.1. Classification (GTDB taxonomy): domain Bacteria; phylum Actinomycetota; class Actinomycetes; order Mycobacteriales; family Mycobacteriaceae; genus Nocardia; species Nocardia asiatica. The sequence goes on from NZ_BAFS01000064.1 coordinate 16,275, forward strand.
GTCCACCAGCAGCGTCGTCCCGACGCCGAGCGTCTGGACCTGGCTGCGGAAGGCCTCGGCCTCGTGCGCGCCGTCGGGACCGCTGTGCAGCAGGACGAACGCGTGCGCGCTGGTGCCCGCGCCCGGGATTCCGTAGCGCCGCACCGCCTCCAGGTTCGAGGTGGCGTCGAAACCCGCCAGATAGGCGGCGCGTGCGCAGTCCGGGGCCGCCATCTCGTGGCTGCGCCGTGACCCCATCTCGATCATCCGGCGGCCGCTCGCGGCGCTGACCATCCGGGCCGCCGCGGCCGCGATCGCGCTGTCATGGTTGAGGATCGACAGGATCAGCGTCTCCAGCACGACGCATTCGGCGAAACTGCCGCGCACCGACAGGACCGGTGAGCCCGGGAAGTACAGCTCGCCTTCGGCGTAGCCGTCGATATCGCCGGTGAACCGGTAGTCGCGCAGCCAGTCGAGCGTTCCCCGATCCGAGAACGAGGCCGCGACGGCCAGTTCGTCCTCGTCGAAGCGGAACTGCCGCAGCGCGTCGAGCATCCTGCCGGTACCACCGACGACGCCATAGCGACGACCATTCGGCAATCGCCTAGCAAACACCTCGAAGGTGCACTGTCGATACGCCGACCCATCGGCGAGCGCTGCCGCGAGCATGGTCAGTTCGTACTGGTCGGTCAGCAGCGCCGTGCTGGTGACGCCGTCGCGCAGGTCCACGCTGTCACTGTAGACAGAACGGTCGGCTCATGACGTCCGGCATCGGCCCGGTGAACCGGAGAATCGCGAATCGGGGCTGCGTGGGTGTTGTTTATCCGGAGTCGAGTCGTACCCTTGACCCTATGGCCTTGTGCAACACAGTCCGGGGTGACGTCGTTGTGGACGCCGCGAACGCGACATTGTCGGCGGCACAGGCGACACCCGAAGCGGTCGAATACACCGAGATCCTGGAGGCGGAGGACCGCCCATGGGTGACTGTCGTCTGGGACGACCCGGTCAATCTGATGCACTACGTCACCTACATCTTCCAGAAGCTGTTCGGCTACAGCAAAGCAAAGGCGACCGAACTGATGCTGAAGGTCCACAACGAGGGCAAGGCGGTGGTCTCGTCCGGTTCCCGGGACAAGATGGAGCACGACGTCCAGCGGCTGCACGCCGCGGGACTCTGGGCCACCATGCAGCGGGACGACTGACCTGGGCGACTACCCTGACGCCGTGCGCAAGTGGAGCAGGAAGAACTCGCTGAGCGGTCTCAAACTGCGATCCGAAATGGACGCACGAGAGGCCAACGTGCTTCGGTCCCTGGTCGGTGCGGTCTCCGGGCTGCTGACCGAACGCGCCGAATCCGCCCCCGACGACGACTTGGCCGCCCTCACCGGACTGCGCTCCGGCAACACCGCTCCGCCGGAGGACCCGCGGCTGCGCCGGCTCCTGCCGGACTTCCACCGCAGCGAACCGGGCTCGCCCGACGCCGAACGCGCAGACCTCAACAGCGCGCTGCGCGGCCTGCACGAGCCCGACATCATCGACGCCAAACTGGCGGCGGGTTCGGTGGTGCTTGACACCGTGCCGAGCGCGGGCGGCAAGATCATCCTGACCCCCGAGCAGGCCGACGCGTGGTTGACCGCCCTCACCGACGTGCGGCTGGCGCTCGGCACGGTGCTGGACATCGACGCCGACACGCCCGACCATCTCGACCCCGACGATCCGCGCGCTCCGCACCTGGACGTGTACCACTGGCTGACCTGGATGCAGGACTCGCTGCTGCAGGCGCTGGCTCCCTGACCGATCGTGCGAAGATCGGCGCGAAGCGACCGGCAATCGCGCGCCGTGAGGAGTAGAGATGGTCAACGCCGCACCGGGCGAACGTAATTCGATCACCGATGTGCCCGGAGTGCTGGTCGGGCACCACCACGTTCTCGACCCGGACGCGACGCTCGGCTCCGGTGCGGCGACGGGATGCACGGTCGTGCGGGTGCCGGGCGGCGCCGTGGCGGCGGTCGACGTGCGCGGCGGCGGACCGGGCACCCGGGAGACCGATCTGCTCGATCCGATGAACACCGTTCGCCAGGTCGACGCGATCCTGCTCACCGGCGGCAGCGCTTTCGGCCTCGCCGCGGCGGACGGGGTGATGCGCTGGCTGGAGGAGAACGGCGCGGGCATCGTGATGGACCCGACCGACCCGAGCCGGGTCGTGCCGATCGTTCCCGGCGCGGTGATCTTCGATCTTCCGGTCGGCGCCTGGGACATCCGTCCGACCGCCGAGTTCGGTTATCGGGCCGCCGCGGCGGCGGGCGTCGACTTCGCCCGCGGTTCGGTCGGGGCGGGCGTCGGGGCCCGCGCGGGGTCGATCAAAGGCGGAGTGGGCAGCGCGAGCATCGCACTGGGCGAAGGCGCGGCCGCGGGAATCACCGTCGCGGCGCTGATCGTGGCGAATCCGGTCGGCTCGGTGTTCGACCCCCGCACCGGCCTGCCGTGGGGGTGCGGCACCGACGGGCCCGAGTTCTTCCAGCTGCGGCCGCCGACCGCCGAGCGACTGGCGGCGGCGAACGAACTGCCGGTGAAAGGCACCGTGCTCAACACCACGATCGGCGTCGTGGCCACGGACGCCCCGCTCGATCCGGCGGGATGCAAGCGCGTCGCGGTCGCCGCCCACGACGGGCTGGCCCGGGCGATCCGTCCCGCGCACTCGCCGCTGGACGGGGACACCCTTTTCGCCCTGGCCACCGGGACCGCGGAAGAGGGCACGGACCCCCCACTACCGCCCGCCTTCCCCGCCGACCTGCTCGTGCTCGACCAGATCTGCACGGCCGCCGCCGTCGCGGTGGAGCGCGCCGTCGTGGACGCCATCCGTTCGGCGCACGCGGTGGCGGGGATCCCGGCCTACCGGGATCTGTTCTGATTTGCAGCGCCTTCGGCGCTGGGTGTTCGCGGCCCCTTTGGGGCTCGCGTTTGCGCGGCCGCCGC
>NZ_BAFS01000063.1 GCF_000308415.1 Nocardia asiatica NBRC 100129
CGAAATAGCATTGCGCAGCAAATTTAGTAGCCCGTCGCGGAGCCCGAGAATGGGCGGACGGTGCGTTGCTGTTCTGCGCCCACAACGAAAGGCGCGTGATCGGCGCGACGACGCCTACTCGATCGGTATTCCGGTCCGCCGCACGGCGGGATCGTGACCGGGCCGAAGCTGCCCGCCACGGCCGTGTAGCGGTCCCTGCTCGTGGGCCTGGTGGTAGCCGCCACAGGGCGCTCGCCTACAGTGCTTGGGTGCGCCTAGTGATTGCTCGCTGTCAGGTCGACTACGTGGGGCGACTCACCGCCCATCTGCCGATGGCCCGCAGGCTGCTGATGATGAAAGCGGACGGCTCGGTGCTCGTGCACTCCGACGGCGGCTCGTACAAGCCGCTGAACTGGATGAGCCCTCCCTGCCGGCTGGAGGAACGCAACGGTGACGCGCAGCTGCCGGACGGAGCGAAGGCGCTGTGGGTTGTCACCAACAAGGCGGGCGAAGAACTTCGCATCACCGTCGAGGACATCGAGCACGATTCCTCCCATGAGCTCGGCGTCGACCCGGGCCTGGTGAAGGACGGAGTGGAGGCTCACCTCCAAGAGTTGCTCGCCGAGCACGTGCACACGCTCGGTGCGGGGTTCACGCTCATCCGCCGGGAGTACATGACCGCGATCGGGCCCGTGGACCTGCTGTGCCGGGACGCCGACGGCGGCACGGTGGCGGTCGAGATCAAACGGCGCGGTGAGATCGACGGCGTCGAACAGCTCACCCGCTACCTGGAGCTGCTCAATCGCGATCCGCTGCTGGCTCCGGTCGTGGGCGTCTTCGCGGCCCAGCAGATCAAGCCGCAGGCGCGCACGCTCGCCGAGGATCGTGGCATCCGCTGTCTCACACTCGATTACGACGCCCTGCGCGGCACGGAGAGCAACGAATTTCGCTTGTTCTGACCTCAGGGTCGTTCGTCGCTCGCGCGAGCGAGTAATACGCTTGTCGCATGCCTCGCCGGAAACCGCGCTCGGATCGCTACGCCGAGCGCCCGCGGGCCGGTGGCGCGCCCCTGGGAGACGTCTTCGGACGGACGGAGTCTGGTCCGGACGGTGACGAGACGTATGTGGTGCGCGCCATCCCCGGCAGCCGCGCGATCAAGACCTACCGCTGCCCGGGCTGCGACCACGAGATCCCACCCGGGGTCGCCCATGTGGTGGCGTGGCCCGCCTACGGTGGCGAAGACGATCGCAGACACTGGCACCGCGGCTGCTGGAACGGGCGGCAGACGCGCCGGGTCACCCGTCGGTGGTCCTGAGCGTCGAGCCGGTCATCGAGACGTTGTCAGTGACGCCGCTCGGTCGATCACAGGCTGGACGAATCGAGCGATTGCAGGGAGACCCGCGGCCATCTGGACGAGCGAGAATGCCCTGACGTCGGACGGCAACCACTCCGACTTGGGGCCGCTGGTTGCTTCGGTCCTGCGGGCAATGGTCGGACCATACTCGGACCGACCCTGTTCGATGGTGACGATCTCTGCCCTCTGATCAGAGGTGCCGCCCGTTCGACTTCGGCCGAGAACGTCAGGTGAGGAGAACCAGGCCTCGGCTGCGACGCCGCTGCGGTGGAGAACGTCATCCAGTGCTGACGATGGCGCCGGCGTGAGCGGCCGGCCCGGTCACCAGAGGTCGTCAGGGCCGCGGTTTCGCTGGGTGCGGAATTAGGGAAGGCCGCCCTGGTGAGGGGCGGCCTTCGGTGAATTCGGTTGCGATACTGCTGTCGCCGTTGAGCCGACGTCAGTTGCTGATGTCGGCGCTCTCGCGCTCGTCGGAGTCGATGTCCTCGTCCTCGGTGGCGACCTCGGGGATCGCCTTCTGGCGCGAACCGGTGACCGACTTGGCGTTGCCGCCGATCGACTTGCGCTGATCGGGAACACCGTCCAGCAGCTCGCTCTCCCGGTTGACCGCGGCGAGCATCGCGGGCACCGAGTCGAGCTGACCGCGGATACCGAGCAGCTGGGCGAGCACGCGGCCGCGCAGCACCCGCATCTCCTCGGCCAGTTCCTTCGCGTGCGCGATCTTGCGCTCGGAGGTCTGAGTGGCGGAGGTGATGAGGCGGTTGGCCTCGTCGGTCGCGTCCTTGATCCGCTGGGCGGCCTCGGCGCGGCTGGTGGCCTCCAGCTCCTCCATGGCGCGGGTGAGCTTGGTGCGACGCTCGGCCATGGTGGCCTCGAAGTCCTGCTGGGTGGCCTTGCGCTTCGCGTCGGCTTCCTTCGCGATGCGGTCGGCCTCGGCCTGGGCGGCCTCGATGATCTTGGCGGACTCGGTGCGTGCGTTCGCGAGGGTCTGCTCGAACTCGATCTCGAGCGCCTCGCGCTTCTCCTTGGTCTCCGCGAGCAGCGACTCGTACTTGCCACGCATCTCGGTGGCCTGCTGCTCGGCGATCGACACCATCTCGGCTGCCTCGGCCTGGGCCAGGGCACGCACCTCGGACGCCTCGTCGGAGGCGAGACGGAGCATGCGGGAGATGCGGTCGGACATGCCTTCCGCGGTGGTCGGCGGCACCGAGAGTCGGTCGACCTCCTTGCGGAGTTCGTCGATCTCGTCGCGCGCGTCTTCCAGCTGGCTCGCGAGGTTACGTGCTTGTGCCGCGGCCGCGTCGCGGTCGGTGGCGGTGACTCTCAGTTCCGCGTCGAAGCGGTCGAAGTAATTACGCACCTCGTCTTGCGCATAACCCTTGCGCACAACGGTGAAGGGCAGTGCAACGAAGCGATTGCGATCGGACTCGGGTGACGACATGGCACACAAACTACAGCCTGAAGACAGCCGATGGTGACTCGACTGCGAATGTCATTCCAACGAGTTTTCCCGACTTGACGTCGATACTAGTGCGTAACATGAGCGTTCGGTTCGACCAACTCGATCAGCACACCTCCAGCATCCTTCGGGTGGATGAAATTGATGCGGGAATCCGCCGTTCCATGCCGCGGAGCGTCGTACAGCAAACGCAGACCCTTGGCGCGCAGGTAGGCGGAGACGGCCTCGATGTCGGTCACCCGGTAGGCCAGTTGCTGCAAGCCGGGACCGCTGCGGTCGATGAACTTCGCGATGGTCGACTCCGCGTCGAGCGGGGCCAGCAACTGCAGGGCGGTGGCTCGATCCGGGGCGCCGGGCAGCGACAGCATCGCCTCGTGCACGCCCTGGGCCTCGTTGACCTCGCGGTGGGTCTCGATCATGCCCAGGTTCTCGGCGTACCAGGCCACGGCGGCGTCGAGGTCGGGCACCGCGATGCCGACGTGGTCGACCGCGGTCACGTAGTCGGCGGGAATGAACGATGACTGTTCGATAACGTTGCTCACCATTCGAAAGTAGCGCGACCTGGCACGGGACGCGCGGGCCGCACCCGCTACCGTTGAGTAGAACACCTGCTCTCGCGCCGCCCCGCAGGGGCGCGGGCAGGTCCGATCTACGAATGCGAGGCTCGTCGTGACCACTTCCGTGATCGTCTCCGGTGCGCGTACCCCGGTCGGCAGGCTGCTCGGGGGTCTGAAGGACTTCAGCGGTTCCGACCTTGGCGGGTTCGCCATCAAGGCGGCGCTGGAGAAGGGCGGCGTCGCGCCCGACCAGGTCGACTACGTGATCATGGGCCAGGTGCTCACCGCGGGCGCGGGACAGATCCCGGCCCGGCAGGCCGCCGTGGCGGCGGGCATCCCGATGGACGTGCCCGCGCTGACGTTGAACAAGGTCTGCCTGTCCGGCATCAACGCGATCGCCCTGGCCGACCAGCTGATCCGGGCGGGCGAGTACGAGATCGTCGTCGCGGGTGGACAGGAGTCCATGAGTCAGGCGCCGCACCTGCTGGAGAAGAGCAGGGAGGGCTTCAAGTACGGCGATGTGACCCTGCGCGACCACATGGCCTACGACGGCCTGCACGACATTTTCACCGACCAGGCGATGGGCGCGCTGACCGAGCAGCGCAACGAGACCGACCGGATCAGCCGGGAGGATCAGGACGCGTTCGCGGCGGCTTCGCACCAGCGGGCGGCGGCGGCCTGGAAGAACGGCGTGTTCGACGACGAGGTGGTCCCGGTCGCGGTGCCGCAGCGCAAGGGCGATCCGGTGCTGGTGACCACGGACGAGGGCATTCGCGCCGACACCACCGCGGAGTCGCTGGCCAAGCTGCGCCCGGCCTTCCGCAAGGACGGCACGATCACCGCGGGCACCGCCTCGCAGATCTCCGACGGCGCCGCCGCGGTGGTGGTGATGAGCAAGGAGAAGGCGCAGGAACTCGGGCTGAGCTGGATCGCCGAGATCGGCGCGGCAGGTGTGGTCGCGGGTCCGGACTCGACGCTGCAGGACCAGCCCGCCGCCGCGATCGCGAAAGCGTGCGCGCGTGAGGGCATCTCGCCCGCCGAGCTGGACCTGGTGGAGATCAACGAGGCGTTCGCCGCGGTCGGCATCGCGTCCACCCGCAAGCTGGGCATCGACCCGGAGAAGGTGAACGTCAACGGTGGCGCCATCGCCATCGGCCACCCGCTGGGCATGTCCGGCGCCCGCATCCTGCTGCACCTGGTGCTCGAGCTGAAGCGCCGCGGCGGCGGCGTCGGCGCGGCCGCGCTCTGCGGTGGCGGTGGCCAGGGCGACGCGCTCATCGTGCGCGTCTGACGTTCGCGGGGTGACACCCCGCGCCGAACCAGCGACACCGGTGGCCGTCCCGATGGGGCGGCCACCGCTCGTCCGGTCCAGGCGCAGAGGCGTCGCTGCCGCTGCTCGAGCCGATCCAGGCGAGCCTGCCTACGGCCATTGCCGCCGCGACCGGCGGGCATGGGCGATAAAACTTGCATGCATGCCGTGCACGTATTCATAGAGGCGCATCCCCCGCCACCACACCGGCTCGACTATCGGATTCGACCTAAGGGAGACCGAGTGCCCTTGCTCGAGGTAGGCCATCACTTGTGACGCGCCCAGCGCACCCCAACTAGTGTTTCGAGCGAAGCAAGACCGAACATCCACCGCCCGCGCCCCGGCCCACGCCGAAGCGGCCGTCACGTCCGCGCCAAAGCAGGCACCCCGCCACCGACAACGGCACAACTCCGGTTCGTCCGATCGCCTGTGACGCGCCCAGCGCACCTCAACCCCAGGTTTCGAGCGAAGCGAGACCGAGCATTGCCCGTTCGCGGCCCGGCTCGCGTTTGCGCGGCCGCCGCGCAAGCGACGAAGGAGCAAGCGGCGGCCGCGCAAACGCGAGCCACAAAGGGGCCGCGAACACGCCGCGACGAAGTCGCGGC
>NZ_BAFS01000062.1 GCF_000308415.1 Nocardia asiatica NBRC 100129
GTGTGTGCGTGTGTTCTTTGAGAACTCAATAGTGTGTCGATGAATGTCAGTGCCAAATATTTTTGGTTCCGATTCTTCACCCCCCGTGTGGAGGGTCGGGCATTTTTTGTCAGCTAATTTTCCGGCTGGCGATTTGTTTTGCTGGGTTTTCGGACTCTGGTTATTACTTTGATTGCGCCCCTTCGGGGGTGTGGTTGTGAGTCTTCAACGGAGAGTTTGATCCTGGCTCAGGACGAACGCTGGCGGCGTGCTTAACACATGCAAGTCGAGCGGTAAGGCCCTTCGGGGTACACGAGCGGCGAACGGGTGAGTAACACGTGGGTGATCTGCCTCGCACTTCGGGATAAGCCTGGGAAACTGGGTCTAATACCGGATATGACCTGCTGTCGCATGGCGGTGGGTGGAAAGATTTATCGGTGCGAGATGGGCCCGCGGCCTATCAGCTTGTTGGTGGGGTAATGGCCTACCAAGGCGACGACGGGTAGCCGGCCTGAGAGGGCGACCGGCCACACTGGGACTGAGACACGGCCCAGACTCCTACGGGAGGCAGCAGTGGGGAATATTGCACAATGGGCGAAAGCCTGATGCAGCGACGCCGCGTGAGGGATGACGGCCTTCGGGTTGTAAACCTCTTTCGACAGGGACGAAGCGCAAGTGACGGTACCTGTAGAAGAAGCACCGGCCAACTACGTGCCAGCAGCCGCGGTAATACGTAGGGTGCGAGCGTTGTCCGGAATTACTGGGCGTAAAGAGCTTGTAGGCGGTTTGTCGCGTCGTCCGTGAAAACTTGGGGCTCAACCCCAAGCTTGCGGGCGATACGGGCAGACTTGAGTACTGCAGGGGAGACTGGAATTCCTGGTGTAGCGGTGAAATGCGCAGATATCAGGAGGAACACCGGTGGCGAAGGCGGGTCTCTGGGCAGTAACTGACGCTGAGAAGCGAAAGCGTGGGTAGCGAACAGGATTAGATACCCTGGTAGTCCACGCCGTAAACGGTGGGCGCTAGGTGTGGGTTTCCTTCCACGGGATCCGTGCCGTAGCTAACGCATTAAGCGCCCCGCCTGGGGAGTACGGCCGCAAGGCTAAAACTCAAAGGAATTGACGGGGGCCCGCACAAGCGGCGGAGCATGTGGATTAATTCGATGCAACGCGAAGAACCTTACCTGGGTTTGACATACACCGGAAACCTGCAGAGATGTAGGCCCCCTTGTGGTCGGTGTACAGGTGGTGCATGGCTGTCGTCAGCTCGTGTCGTGAGATGTTGGGTTAAGTCCCGCAACGAGCGCAACCCTTGTCCTGTGTTGCCAGCGGATTATGCCGGGGACTCGCAGGAGACTGCCGGGGTCAACTCGGAGGAAGGTGGGGACGACGTCAAGTCATCATGCCCCTTATGTCCAGGGCTTCACACATGCTACAATGGCCGGTACAGAGGGCTGCGATACCGTGAGGTGGAGCGAATCCCTTAAAGCCGGTCTCAGTTCGGATCGGGGTCTGCAACTCGACCCCGTGAAGTTGGAGTCGCTAGTAATCGCAGATCAGCAACGCTGCGGTGAATACGTTCCCGGGCCTTGTACACACCGCCCGTCACGTCATGAAAGTCGGTAACACCCGAAGCCGGTGGCCTAACCCCTTGTGGGAGGGAGCCGTCGAAGGTGGGATCGGCGATTGGGACGAAGTCGTAACAAGGTAGCCGTACCGGAAGGTGCGGCTGGATCACCTCCTTTCTAAGGAGCACTTCTCCACGACGCTTCACACAGGTGGATGTGGTTGTGGCAGAGACCATTTCGGGCTCGCATGTAGTCCGGTGGAAGCTCATGGGTGGAACGCTGGCATGTGCCTCGAAGATGCTGGGAGCTCGAATGTTCCTGGTTCGGGGATTGTAGTCGACACACTGTTGGGTCCTGAAAGAACAGACGTTCTTTCCAGGCAATATGACGACAGGATCGATTCTTCGGTCATACCGCGGGGTCTTCGGGCTTCGGCTGGTGCCGGGTTGAGGGTTGGTCTTGTGTGTTGTTTGAGAACTGCACAGTGGACGCGAGCATCTTTGTTTGTAAGTGTTGAAGAGCGTTCGGTGGATGCCTTGGCACCAGGAGCCGATGAAGGACGTAGGAGGCTGCGATAAGCCTCGGGGAGCTGTCAACCGAGCTGAGATCCGAGGATTTCCGAATGGGGAAACCCGGCACGAGTGATGTCGTGTCACCCTCCGCTGAATATATAGGCGGTTGGGAGGGAACGTGGGGAAGTGAAACATCTCAGTACCCACAGGAAGAGAAAACAATTGTGATTCCGTGAGTAGTGGCGAGCGAAAGCGGATGAGGCTAAACCAGGTAGATGTGATACTCGGCAGAGGTTGTCTATTTGGTGTTGTGGGGTCATTCTTCTCAGTCCTGCCGGGCTGGGCGGGAGTCAGAAACCGTTGTGTTAGTCGAAGTGGTCTGGAACGGCCTGTCGTAGAGGGTGAGAATCCCGTAGACGAAAGCATGACGGCTCTCGTGGATGATGCCCGAGTAGCAGCGGGCCCGTGAAATCTGCTGTGAATCTGCCGGGACCACCCGGTAAGCCTGAATACTCCCTGGTGACCGATAGCGGACTAGTACCGTGAGGGAAAGGTGAAAAGTACCCCGGGAGGGGAGTGAAATAGTACCTGAAACCGGACGCTTACAATCCGTCAGAGCCTTCCCTTTTGGGGTGGGGTGATGGCGTGCCTTTTGAAGAATGAGCCTGCGAGTCATCGGTATGTGGCGAGGTTAACCCGTGTGGGGTAGCCGTAGCGAAAGCGAGTCCGAATAGGGCGTGTGAGTCGCATATCATGGACCCGAAGCGGAGTGATCTACCCATGGCCAGGGTGAAGCGACGGTAAGACGTCGTGGAGGCCCGAACCCACTTAGGTTGAAAACTGAGGGGATGAGCTGTGGGTAGGGGTGAAAGGCCAATCAAACTCCGTGATAGCTGGTTCTCCCCGAAATGCATTTAGGTGCAGCGTCACGTGTTTCACGCCGGAGGTAGAGCTACTGGATGGCCTAGGGGGCCCACAAGCTTACCGAAGTCAGCCAAACTCCGAATGCCGGTGTGTGAGAGCGTGGCAGTGAGACTGCGGGGGATAAGCTTCGTAGTCGAGAGGGAAACAGCCCAGATCGCCGGCTAAGGCCCCTAAGCGTGTACTAAGTGGAAAAGGATGTGGGGTCGCGAAGACAACCAGGAGGTTGGCTTAGAAGCAGCCACCCTTGAAAGAGTGCGTAATAGCTCACTGGTCAAGTGATCCTGCGCCGACAATGTAGCGGGGCTCAAGTACACCGCCGAAGCCGCGGCATTCCAGTGTTATCTTGCTTTCGAGCCAGGAGCTGGGATGGGTAGGGGAGCGTCGTGCAGCCGTGGAAGCAGCAGTGTGAACTAGTTGTGGAGGCTGTGCGAGTGAGAATGCAGGCATGAGTAGCGAAAGACGAGTGAGAAACTCGTCCGCCGAATGACCAAGGGTTCCTGGGCCAGGTTAATCCGCCCAGGGTGAGTCGGGACCTAAGGCGAGGCCGACAGGCGTAGTCGATGGACAACGGGTTGATATTCCCGTACCCGTGTATCCGCGCCCAATGGCGAATCATCTGTGCTAATCGTCCTGAACCGGATCTATCACCTTCGGGTGAGGTGATGGGGATGCACGAGACCCTGGGTGTAGTAGTCAAGCGATGGGGTGACGCAGGAAGGTAGCTGGGCCAGGTGATGGAGTACCTGGTGTAAGCCGGTAGGGCGCGACATAGGCAAATCCGTGTCGCATGTGCCTGAGAGGTGATGCGTAGCCGATTGAGGCGAATTCAGTGATCCTATGCTGCCGAGAAAAGCCTCTAGTGAGTTGGTACACGGCCCGTACCCCAAACCGACACAGGTGGTCAGGTAGAGAATACCGAGGCGATCGAGAGAACTGTGGTTAAGGAACTCGGCAAAATGCCCCCGTAACTTCGGGAGAAGGGGGACCACGTCTGGTGACGGGACTTGCTCCTCGAGCTGGGTGTGGTCGCAGAGACCAGAGAGAAGCGACTGTTTACTAAAAACACAGGTCCGTGCGAAGTCGTAAGACGATGTATACGGACTGACGCCTGCCCGGTGCCGGAAGGTTAAGAGGACCGGTTAGCCACTTTTGGTGGCGAAGCTGAGAATTTAAGCCCCGGTAAACGGCGGTGGTAACTATAACCATCCTAAGGTAGCGAAATTCCTTGTCGGGTAAGTTCCGACCTGCACGAATGGCGTAACGACTTCTCTGCTGTCTCAACCACAGACTCGGCGAAATTGCATTACGAGTAAAGATGCTCGTTACGCGCGGCAGGACGAAAAGACCCCGGGACCTTCACTATAGCTTGGTATTGGTGTTCGGTACGGTTTGTGTAGGATAGGTGGGAGACTGTGAAGCGGGCACGCCAGTGTTCGTGGAGTCGTCGTTGAAATACCACTCTGGTCGTATTGGACTTCTAACCTCGGACCCTGATCGGGTTCAGGGACAGTGCCTGGTGGGTAGTTTAACTGGGGCGGTTGCCTCCCAAAATGTAACGGAGGCGCCCAAAGGTTCCCTCAGCCTGGTTGGCAATCAGGTGTCGAGTGCAAGTGCACAAGGGAGCTTGACTGTGAGACTGACGGGTCGAGCAGGGACGAAAGTCGGGACTAGTGATCCGGCACCGGCATGTGGAAGCGGTGTCGCTCAACGGATAAAAGGTACCCCGGGGATAACAGGCTGATCTTCCCCAAGAGTCCATATCGACGGGATGGTTTGGCACCTCGATGTCGGCTCGTCGCATCCTGGGGCTGGAGTAGGTCCCAAGGGTTGGGCTGTTCGCCCATTAAAGCGGCACGCGAGCTGGGTTTAGAACGTCGTGAGACAGTTCGGTCTCTATCCGCCGCGCGCGTCAGAAACTTGAGGAAGGCTGTCCCTAGTACGAGAGGACCGGGACGGACGAACCTCTGGTGTGCCAGTTGTCCTGCCAAGGGCACTGCTGGTTGGCTACGTTCGGAAGGGATAACCGCTGAAAGCATCTAAGCGGGAAGCCTGTTCCAAGATGAGGTTTCTCACCACCTTCGAGTGGTTAAGGCCCCCTACAGACCATGGGGTTGATAGGCCGGAACTGGAAGCACGGTAACGTGTGGAGGTGACCGGTACTAATAGGCCGAGGACTTACCAACAAAGGTTGCTACGCGTCCACTGTGCGGTATCTGAAACAACACACAGACACCCCGCCGACACGATCGGTCGTGTCCCCCTGTAACGCCCTGTTGGGGCGTGTCGGGCGACACGACCGGGGGAAACGGTGACGGGGTGTGTGGATAGTTTCATAGAGTTACGGCGGCCATAGCGGTAGGGAAACGCCCGGTCCCATTCCGAACCCGGAAGCTAAGCCTGCCAGCGCCGATGGTACTGCACTCGACAGGGTGTGGGAGAGTAGGACACCGCCGGAACATCCTT
>NZ_BAFS01000061.1 GCF_000308415.1 Nocardia asiatica NBRC 100129
GAGTCGGTGCCATGTCTACGACCCGAGTCGCGCTGCGCCCCGTCATCAACGACGCCATCGAGACGTTACGGACCGCCGGCGTGCACAGCCCGCAGGCCGACGCCGAGCATTTGGCGGCGTACGTCCTCGGCGTGGAGCGGACCAGGCTGGCGCTGACCCCGCTCGTGGCGCCGGACGAGTTGGCGCAGTTCCGCGCGCTGGTCGACCGCCGCGCGCAGCGAATCCCGTTGCAGCACTTGACCGGTACGGCCGTGATGGGTGCGCTCGACCTCGCGGTGGGTCCCGGCGTCTTCGTACCGCGCCCGGAGACCGAGCTGCTCTACGCGTGGGCGCTGGCGCAGCTGGAGGCGCTGCCGCACGATCACACGCCGATCGTCGTCGACCTGTGCACCGGGTCGGGAGCGCTCGCGCTGGCCGTCGCGCACGCGCGTCCCGACGCCGAGGTGCACGCCGTCGAACTCGATCCAGCGGCGCTGGTGTGGGCCCGGCGCAACGCCGACGACCGCATCGCCGCGGGTGACACCCCCATTACGCTCTACGCCGACGACGCCACCGATCCCGAACTGCTCACCGACCTGAACGGCCGGGTGGACATCGTGGTGTCCAACCCGCCCTATATTCCGGAAGGAGCCCGCCTCGATCCCGAGGTGGCCGACCACGATCCTTCCCTCGCCCTGTTCGGCGGCCCGGACGGACTCGAGGTGATCAGGGGGATGGTCCCGAACATCGCCAGGTGGTTGCGCCCAGGCGGCGCCACCGCCATCGAGCACGACGACACCAACGGCTCCGGCGTGGCCGCCCTCCTGACCGCCACGGGCGTGTTCACCGAAATCGTCGAACACCCCGACCTGGCCGGAAAACCCCGCTTCGTCGCCGCCACCCGTACCTGACCAGCGCCGCACGCCGGTCCGTCCGCATTCACACGTGGGCTTCGGCATGCGAGCCGGGAAGCCGACCGGAAAACGACGATGTGCCCCTCATACCGACGGCCTCGCGGCCCAGCATGGTCCGGTGCCGCAGCCATCACCGACAGTGGCCGGAGCTGGGTGCGACGACCGCCGCACCCACTCGACAACTGATTTCGCGAGCACATGGGTAACTCACCGGGCACCTCCAGAACTCGCTCGGCACCCGAAGCGGGACCTGAACGCGAATCCCCTTTCACCCCACTAGTACGGCCTGAATACCCGGAGAGGCGGTATAGATGCCAGGATGGTTGCCGTGAGTACCGTCTACGACTGCGCGGATCCCGACTCGCGCGCCGCCGGACTGTCCGCGGCCACCAGCGCCCTGAAATCCGGACGACTGGTCGTGCTGCCCACCGACACGCTGTACGGCCTGGCCGCCGACGCGTTCGATTCGACGGCGGTGAATTCCCTGCTGGCGGCCAAGCGCCGCGGCCGGGACATGCCGGTGCCGGTGCTCGTCGGTTCCTGGCAGACCATCGACGGCCTGGTGTTCTCGGTGCGTCCGCAGGCGCGCGAGCTGATCCGGGCGTTCTGGCCCGGCGGACTGAGCCTCGTTGTGCAGCAAGCGCCTTCGCTGGCCTGGGATCTCGGTGACACCCGCGGGACGGTGATGCTGCGGATGCCGCTGCACCCGGTCGCGCTGGAACTGTTGCGTGAGGTCGGTCCGCTGGCGGTGTCCAGCGCCAACGTGTCCGGACAGCCGCCGGCCAAGACCGCGGCCGAGGCCCGTGACCAACTCGGCGAGCTGGTCGGCGTCTACCTCGACGGCGGCCCGGCCGAACACGCGGTCGCCTCCACCATCGTCGACCTGACCGCCGACCAGCCGCGCGTCCTGCGCGTGGGCGCGGTGCCGGTCGCCGACATCGCCGAGGTGCTCGGGATGTCGCCGGAAGCGCTCAGCGGCGCCGCGCAGCTCGGATGATGGGTTCGAGCGCTGTCGTTCCCCTGCGGGAGCTGCTGGTCGTGCTGCTCATCTCGGCGGTGGTGACATTCCTGGCCACCGGCGGAGTGCGGGTGCTGGCGATCGGCTTCGGGGCGGTCGCCGTGCCGCGCGACCGGGACGTGCACGTCAAGCCGATTCCCCGGATGGGCGGCGTCGGCATGTACATCGGCGTGGTCGCCGCGGTCCTGTTCGCTCACCAATTGCCCGCGCTGCGCAGCGGCTTCGACTACAAGCCGAATATCCCGATCGCCGTGCTGGTGGCGAGCACGGTGATCGTGCTGGTCGGCATCGTCGACGACCGCTGGGGGCTGGACGCGCTGACGAAGTTCGCCGGTCAGGTGACGG
The DNA here is from genome assembly GCF_000308415.1 of Nocardia asiatica NBRC 100129. Lineage (GTDB taxonomy): Bacteria > Actinomycetota > Actinomycetes > Mycobacteriales > Mycobacteriaceae > Nocardia > Nocardia asiatica. The sequence goes on from NZ_BAFS01000061.1 coordinate 2,257, forward strand.
CCGCCGGCGTGATGGCCGTCATGGGGCTGGGCTGGTACGTGGTCTACAACCCGTTCAGCAACACCACGGTGGTGCTGGACGGATTGCAAGGCGGGCTGGTCACGGTCGCGGTCACGGTCACCTTGGTCAACGCCATGAACTTCGTCGACGGGCTGGACGGCCTCGCGGCGGGGCTCGGCCTGATCGCGGCGCTGGCCGTCTTCGTGTTCTGTCTCGGGCTGATGAACGAGCAGGGCGGCTCGGTGGACACCTACCCGCCCGCGCTGCTGGCCGCCGCGCTGGCGGGCGGGTGCCTCGGATTCCTGCCGCACAATTTCCAGCCCGCGCGGATATTCATGGGCGACTCCGGGTCGATGCTGATCGGTTTGATGCTGGCCGCGGTGTCGACCGGCGCTTCGGGACGCATCCCGCTGCAGGGCTACGGCCCGCGCGACATCGTCGGCCTGCTTTCCCCGCTGTTGCTGGTCGGGGCGGTGATGTTCATTCCGGTGCTGGACTTGTTGCTCGCCATCGTGCGCCGCGTCCGCGCGGGCGTGAGTTTCTCCACCCCCGACAAAATGCACTTGCATCATCGCTTGCTGCAGATCGGTCATTCTCACCGCCGCGTGGTGCTGTTGATCTATTTGTGGGTCGGTGTGCTCGCTTTCGGCGCGGTCGGCACCTCGCTGATGGACCGCACGCTGGTCGTGCTGCTCATGGCGGGCGGGCTGGTGTTCGCTCTGGTGATCACCGCCATCCCGGGTCTGCGGCGTGGGGACCCGGCGGGTGACGGATCGGCGTCCGGGTAAAGTCGGCGCCTGTGAGCTTCACACCCGAACCCGTTCCCGGTCCCGACGCGCCGCTGCGGTCCGCGCTGCGCTACGGACTGGTCGGCTTGGGCGTGCTGGTGGTCCTGGCCGTGGCGCTGGGCGCCGCCGTCGCGGGTGTCCCCGGCGTGTGGGGTGCGCTGCTCGGCGCCGCGATCGGCGGCGGCTTCATCCTCACCACCGCGGCGGTCGTGCTGTTCGGCGCGAAACTGCCGCCGAGCACCGCCGGTTTGATCATGCTGGTCAGCTGGGCGGGTAAGGTTCTGGTGGCGCTGATCGTGGTCGCGATCCTCCAGCGATTCGGGTTCTACGACCGGGTCGTCCTGTTCCTCACAGTGGTCGGAGCACTGGTGATCGTGCTCGGCGCGGAGACCTACGGCGTTGTCCGGCAGAAGGTTCCGTACGTGACGACGACCGACCCGGAGAACGCCCCCGGTACTCGGGAGTAGCGAAACCCCCCACCCCCTACACGCTGTCGTAGATGACTTGGTAAAGTGTTGGTAAGCAAGCGACCAAGTCGGGGATCGACGAGGGGTCACCACCAAGATCCCCCGCGTGGGCCGCTATGCTTACTGCCGTGCCGGGCTCCGAGGGGTGTTCCGGTTCTGCATGTCGACGAATGTCGCCGACACACGTACAGACGCCTGGTGGAAATGAAACCACCGCCCAGCTGCTGACGAACTTCGAGCCGACCTGAGTCGACCCAAATTGATCGTCAATGTCCGATCGAACCGCGGGAATGACCGTACCCGCGGCCCGAACACGGGAGAGAACGCTGAGCGTCACCACTCTGGCGGCCGAGTTCCACGCGCCGTCGCTTACCGACTTCTTCCCTCCAGCTGTGCTGTTCGAGGGAACGCCGTTCGAACTCGATCGATTGATGCTGATCCGCATTCTGATGACGGCCGTTCTCGTCGCCGTGATGGTGCTGGCGTTCCGCTCGCCCAAGATCGTTCCGCGCGGTCTGCAGAATGTCGCCGAAACCGGCCTGGTCTTCGTCAAGGAGCAGATCTGCGAAGAGGTCCTCGGCAAGGAATCGGGTCGCCGGTTCTTCCCGCTGATCGCGACGATCTTCTTCACGGTCCTCTTTCTGAACTTTTCCGGCGTCGTTCCGGGGTTGAACATCTCGTCGAACGCCCGAATCGGCATGCCGCTGGTGCTGGCCGTCGTCGCGTACCTGGCGTTCAACTACGTCGGTATCCGGAAGTACGGATTCCTCAACTACATGCGCAGCAGCATCGTCGTTCCGAACGTTCCCGTCGCGCTGCACGTACTGCTGATTCCGATCGAGTTCGTCTCGACCTTCATCCTGCGTCCGTTCACGCTGACCGTCCGACTCATGGCCAACATGCTGGCGGGCCACATCATGTTGGTGCTGTTCTTCAGCGCGACCTGGTTCTTCCTGTTCGACGCCGCCGCGTGGATGAAGGTGTTCTCGCCGTTCTCGCTGCTGGCGGCGCTCGGATTCACGCTTTTCGAACTGTTGGTCATCTTCCTGCAGGCCTATGTGTTTGCGCTGCTGACCGCCGTCTACATCAGCCTCGCCCAGCACGCGGCCGATCACTGACCCGACCGACACAACTACCGGAAACCTGCTGCACCACGCCGACCGGCGGGTGAGCAACAGAAAGGGAATGGAAGACTCATGAGCCTCGCTTACCTGGCCCAGGAAGCCGCGACGAACGAGAGCACCTTCAAGGGCCTGGGCGCCGTCGGCTACGGTCTCGCCGCGATCGGCCCCGGCATCGGCGTCGGCATCGTCGTCGGTAAGGCGATCGAGGGCATCGCGCGCCAGCCCGAGCTGCAGGGCACCATCCGTACCAACATGTTCCTCGGTATCGCGTTCACCGAGGCCCTGGCCCTCATCGGTCTCGTCGCCGGCTTCATTTTCTGATTCCGATGTACGAGTCAGTTTTGCTCGCGGCGGCGGAGGGAGAGGAAGTGAATCCTCTCGTCCCCGAAACGTATGACATCGTCTGGTCGATCGTCTGCGTCATCATCATCGGGCTCTTGTTCTACAAGTACGTGGTCCCGCGCTTGATGAAGACGCTCGACGAGCGTTCCGAGAAGATCGAAGGCGGCATCGCTCGCGCCGAAGCCGCGCAGGAAGAAGCTCAGCTCACCCTGCAGCAGTACCAGCAGCAGCTGGCCGAGGCCCGGCTCGAGGCCGCTCGCATCCGTGAGGACGCGCGCACCCAGGGCCAGGAGATCCTCGCGCAGATGCGCTCGGAGGCCCAGGCCGAAGCCGATCGCATCGTCGCGGCGGGCCACACCCAGCTGGAAGCCCAGCGCCAGCAGATCCTGACCGAACTTCGCTCCGAAGTCGGCCGCACGGCCGTCGACCTGGCCGAGAAGATCATCGGGCAGTCCGTCTCGGACGAGGCCAAGCAAGCGGCCTCGATCGACCGGTTCCTCGACGAGCTCGACCAGTCGGACGCAGGCATCGGGGTCGGAAGGTAACGACGCGAAAGTGAGAAGCATGTACGCAGCGAGCCGCGAGGCCAGTGCCCGGTCTCGGGAGGCGCTTCGGGCCGCTCTGACCGGAAGCGACAGTGCTGCGGCCACGACGGGGTCGGAACTGTTCGCCGTTGTCGCCGTGCTGGACGACCAGCGTTCGCTGCGTGTGGCGCTCGCGGACGTGTCGGTGCCGGGTTCCGTGCGCGCGGAACTCTGCGAGCGGGTCTTCGGCGGCAAGGTCAGCGCTGCCACGCTGGCAGTGCTGACCACCGCGGTGGCCGAGAACTGGTCGCGCACCGCCGACCTGGTGGACACCTTGGTGCTGCTCGGTCAGGAGGCGTTGCTGGAGTCGGCGGCCCAGCGTGGCCGGATCGAAGCGGTCGAGGACGAACTGTTCCGGCTGGGCCGGATCATCAGCGACAACCCGGAGCTGGAGCAGGCGCTGTCGGATCGGTCGCAGCCGGATTCGGCCAAGCGCGAGCTGATCCACCAGCTGCTGACCGGCAAGACGGAGTCCATCACCCTGACCCTGGCGGAGCAGGTGGTGGCCAGGCAGCGGTCGGGCATCGGCGCCGCCTTCGACGAACTGGCCGACCTCGCGGCGGCTCGCCGCGATCAGATCGTCGCGCATGTGCGCGCCGCGATCGGGCTCACCGAGCAGCAGCGCGACCGGCTGGCCGCCTCGCTGCGGCGCATCTACGGCAAGGCGACCACGGTGCACATCCAGGTCGACCCGAGTCTGCTGAGCGGAGTCGTGGTGCGCGTCGGTGACGACGTGATCGACGGCAGCGCCATCGGCCGACTGGAGAAGCTGCGCCGGGCACTGACCTAGCGCGCTTCCACCACCCCCGACATCCAGACCCAGACAGCGAGAGCAGGAAGAACATGGCGGAGCTGACGATCTCCTCCGACGAGATCCGTAGCGCGATCGAGAGCTACACCAAGAGCTACACCCCCGAGACCTCCATCGAAGAAGTCGGTGTGGTCACCGACACCAGTGACGGCATCGCGCACGTCAGCGGCCTGCCTTCGGCGATGGCCAACGAGCTGCTCGAGTTCCCGGGCGGCGTGCTCGGCGTCGCGCTGAACCTCGAGGACCGTGAGATCGGCGCGGTCATCCTCGGCGAGTTCGCCGAGATCGAGGAGGGCCAGGAGGTCCGCCGGACCGGTGACGTGCTCTCGGTTCCGGTCGGCGACAACTTCCTCGGCCGCGTGGTCAACCCGCTCGGCCAGCCGATCGACGGCCTCGGCGAGATCGAGTCCGAGGAACAGCGCGTGCTCGAGCTGCAGGCCGCGACCGTGCTGGAACGCCAGCCGGTCGAGGAGCCGCTGGCCACCGGCATCACCGCGATCGACGCGCTGACCGCCATCGGCCGCGGTCAGCGTCAGCTGATCATCGGCGACCGCAAGACCGGTAAGACCGCGGTCTGCATCGACGCCATCCTGAACCAGAAGGCCAACTGGGAGACCGGCGACCCGAAGAAGCAGGTGCGCTGCATCTACGTCGCCATCGGCCAGAAGGGCTCCACCATCGCGGGCGTGAAGGCCGCGCTGGAGCAGCACGGCGCGCTGGAGTACACCACCATCGTCGCCGCCCCGGCTTCCGACTCCGCCGGCTTCAAGTGGCTGGCCCCCTACACCGGTTCGGCCATCGGCCAGCACTGGATGTACCAGGGCAAGCACGTGCTCATCGTGTTCGACGACCTGACCAAGCAGGCCGAGGCCTACCGCGCCATCTCGCTGCTGCTGCGTCGCCCGCCGGGCCGCGAGGCCTACCCCGGCGACGTGTTCTACCTGCACTCCCGCCTGCTGGAGCGCTGCGCGAAGCTGTCCGACGAGCTCGGCGGCGGCTCGATGACCGGCCTGCCGATCATCGAGACCAAGGCCAACGACATCTCGGCGTTCATCCCGACCAACGTCATCTCCATCACCGACGGCCAGGTCTTCCTCGAGTCCGACCTGTTCAACAAGGGCGTCCGCCCGGCGATCAACGTCGGTACCTCGGTCTCCCGCGTCGGTGGCGCCGCCCAGACCAAGGGCATGAAGAAGGTGGCCGGCTCGCTGCGCCTCGAGCTGGCGCAGTACCGCGAGCTGGAGGCGTTCTCCGCCTTCGCCTCCGACCTCGACGCGGCCTCGCTGGCCCAGCTCGAGCGCGGCGCCCGCTGGGTCGAGCTGCTCAAGCAGGACCAGTACTCGCCGGTGCCGGTGGAGGACCAGATCATCTCGATCTACCTGGTCGACCGCGGCCACTTCGACTCGATCCCGGTCGGCGACATCCGCCGCTTCAACGCCGAACTGCTGGAGGATCTGCACCGCAGCGCCGCCGACGCGTTCAAGGCGATCGAGGGCGGCAAGGTGCTCGACGGCGACGCCGCCGAGCAGATCGAGGCGGCCACCAAGAAGTTCCTCGGCACCTTCCTCACCTCCGACGGCACTCCGGTGGTGAACGAGGCCGAGGCGGGCCAGCTCGACCACGAAGAGGTCGAGTCGCTGTCGGTGACCCGCAAGCACGTCGAGAAGTAACGCGGGCCCGCAAATGCGCTATTCGATCCGCGGCAGGAGCGAGGGGCACGAAGGTGGAAGCATGCGCCTCCACGTCGTGCCCCGCGAATGCCGCCAGTCCAACGCAGGGAATGAAGGGAGTGTGAACCGCTGATGGCAAGCTTGCGTGAATTGCGCTCCCGCATTCGTGGTGTGAATTCGATCAAGAAGATCACCAAGGCCCAAGAGCTGATCGCGACCTCGCGCATCTCCAAGGCCCAGGCCAGGGTCGCGGCCGCCAAGCCGTACGCGGAGGAGATCACCAAGGTCCTCAGCGAGCTGGCGAGCGCGTCGAAGAACCTCTCGCATCCGCTGCTGACCGAGCGCCCCGACCCGCGCCGGGCGGCCGTGCTGGTGATCACCAGTGACAGCGGCATGTGCGGTGGTTACAACTCGAACGTGCTCAAGCGCGCCGAAGAGCTGATGACCACCTTGCGCGACGAAGGCAAGGAGCCGGTGCTCTACGTCATGGGCAACAAGGGCCTGACGTACTACGCCTTCCGCAACCGTCCCTACGTGTCGGCGTGGACCGGGTTCTCGCAGCAGCCGAAGTACACCGATGCCTCGGCCGCCTGCAACCACCTGGTGGACGCCTTCATGGCGGGCTCCGACGGCGCGGTTCCCGCTCCCAACGGAACGGGCGACATCGCCGGTGTCGACGAGCTGCACGTGGTGTACACCCGCTTCGTCTCGATGCTGACGCAGACTCCTGAGGTGCGCCGGTTGGCGCCGATCCAGGTGAGCTACGTCGACGAGAACTTCGATCTGGGTGAGGACATCGTGTCGGATTCACCGACGGCGGACGTCCACGCGCAGTACGAATTCGAGCCCGACGCCGATGTGCTGCTGGCGGCGCTGCTGCCGAAGTACGTCAATACGCGTATCTACGCGTCGTTGCTCGAGGCAGCGGCATCCGAGTCAGCGGCTCGGCGCACCGCAATGAAGGCCGCCACCGACAACGCCAACGAACTCGCGAGCGTGCTCCAGCGCGAGGCGAACTCGGTGCGACAGGCCCAGATCACGCAGGAAATCAGCGAAATCGTCGGCGGCGTGAACGCGCTGGCGTCGAGCTCGGACCGCGACTGAAGCGCGCCACACGCGGCCTGAGCGACGGGCACGTAGTAAGGCCCCCGAAGGCCGCACATCGACACGGAGAGAACCAACACCAATGACCGCAGCTGTCACCCAAGACAACACGAGCCGGACCGGCGGCGCCGCAGGCCGCGTCGTCCGGGTCATCGGCCCCGTCGTGGACGTCGAATTCCCGCGCGGAGCCATTCCCGAGCTGTTCAACGCTCTGCACGCCGAGATCACCCTGACCTCGGTGGCCAAGACCCTGACCCTCGAGGTCGCCCAGCACCTCGGCGACAACATCGTGCGCACCATCTCGATGCAGCCGACCGACGGCCTGGTCCGCGGCGCCACCGTCACCGACACCGGCAAGCCGATCTCGGTGCCCGTCGGTGACGTGGTCAAGGGCCACGTCTTCAACGCGCTCGGCGACTGCCTGGACACCCCCGGCCTGGGCCGCGACGGCGAGCAGTGGGGCATCCACCGCAAGCCGCCGTCGTTCGACCAGCTCGAGGGCAAGACCGAGCTGCTCGAGACGGGCATCAAGGTCATCGACCTGCTCACCCCGTACGTGAAGGGCGGCAAGATCGGTCTGTTCGGTGGCGCCGGTGTCGGCAAGACCGTTCTGATCCAGGAGATGATCACCCGTATCGCGCGGGAATTCTCCGGTACCTCCGTGTTCGCCGGCGTCGGCGAGCGCACCCGTGAGGGCACCGACCTGCACCTGGAGATGGAGGAGATGGGCGTCCTCCAGGACACCGCCCTCGTCTTCGGTCAGATGGACGAGCCGCCGGGCACCCGTATGCGCGTCGCCCTCTCGGCGCTGACCATGGCCGAGTACTTCCGCGACGTGCAGCACCAGGACGTGCTGCTGTTCATCGACAACATCTTCCGGTTCACCCAGGCCGGTTCCGAGGTGTCGACCCTGCTCGGCCGCATGCCCTCCGCCGTCGGTTACCAGCCCACGCTGGCCGACGAGATGGGTGAGCTGCAGGAGCGCATCACCTCGACCCGCGGCCGGTCCATCACCTCGCTGCAGGCCATCTACGTGCCCGCCGACGACTACACCGACCCGGCGCCCGCGACCACCTTCGCCCACCTCGACGCGACGACCGAGCTCTCCCGCCCGATCTCGCAGAAGGGCATCTACCCGGCCGTCGACCCGCTGACCTCGACCTCCCGCATCCTGGAGGCCTCGATCGTCGGCGACCGGCACTTCCGGGTGGCCAACGAGGTCAAGCGGATCCTGCAGAAGTACAAGGAACTGCAGGACATCATCGCCATCCTCGGCATGGACGAGCTGTCGGAAGAGGACAAGGTCCTCGTCGGCCGCGCCCGCCGGCTGGAGAAGTTCCTCGGCCAGAACTTCATCGTGGCCGAGAAGTTCACCGGTCAGCCGGGTTCGGTCGTGCCGCTGGAGCAGACCATCGACGACTTCGATCGTGTCTGCAAGGGCGAGTTCGACAACTACCCGGAGCAGGCCTTCAACAGCTGCGGTGGTCTCGACGACGTCGAGGCGGCCGCCAAGAAGATCCTCGGAAAGTAGTCACCGATGGCGGAAATGTCAGTCGATCTCGTCGCGGTCGAGCGGCTGCTCTGGTCCGGTCAGGCGTCGTTCGTCAGCGCGCAGACCACCGAGGGCCAGATCGGCATCATGGCCGGGCACGAGCCGCTGCTCGGCCAGCTGGTCGAAGGCGGCACCGTCACGATCGTGGACACCGACGGTCAGCGCATCGTCGCCGCGGTGCACGGTGGCTTCTTCTCGGTGACCGCGAACTCGGTTCGGGTGCTGGCCGAGTCGGCGGAATTCGCCGACGAGGTGGACGTCGAGGCGGCCCGCCGGGTGCTGGCCGACTCCGACGCCAGCCAGGAGCAGCAGAAGGCGGCTCAGGCCCGGGTACGCGCCGTCGAGCAGGTCTCCAACGCGTAATCCACAACCTGTCATCGAGAACAAATGCTGTCGGCGGTGAAGAGTCTCTTCACCGCCGACAGCGGCTTTCAGGCGAGTCGGACACGGCCGGGCCATTTGTAAACTCGGGGCCGTGATTGAATGACCGCACGCGGTGTCAGCATCGGGCCGCAAGTCTCGCGAAACCACGACGAGCCGGTGCACACCGCCAATCGAATGCCGTGTCGACGACACGGCGGCGTAGCGAAGGGACGAACGGCATTGCAAACCGGGATGGTTCTGCTGATCATTCTGGTGCTCACGCTCGTGTTCCTCGCGCTCGCCTCGACCTACCGGCTGATCATGTTGCGCCGTGGCGGAACCGCCGCCATCCTGCGCGTCCTCCCCGCTCGCGGCGGTCAAGGGTGGCGGCACGGACTGATCCGCTACGACGAGGATCGGCTGGTCTTCTTCAAGCTCACCAGCCTGAAACTCGGTCCTGATTCCACCATCCGGCGGCAAGGCATCGAGATCGGTGATCGGCGCGGCCCCCGCGGTGACGAGTACGACATCATGACCGACGACATCGCCGTGATCGCGGTGTCGGATCGCGCGGGCGACTTCGAACTGGCGCTGGACCGCGACTCGCTGACCGCTTTCCTGTCTTGGGTGGAGTCCCGCCCGTCCGACCGCACCCGCCGGATGCCGGGACTGTAGTACGCCCGTTCCCGCGCGGACTTCGTCCGCCCGCGCCCGCTAGGGTTGTCCTGTGAGCGTGCATCTGACGCGGATCTATACCCGGACCGGCGACGACGGGACCACGGGGTTGAGCGACTTCTCCCGGGTCGCGAAGACCGACCCGCGCTTGGTCGCCTACGCCGACTGCGATGAGACGAACGCCGCCATCGGTGTGGCGATCGCGCTCGGCGGGCCGGAGCGGACGATGCTCGCGGTGCTGCGGCAGATACAGAACGATCTGTTCGACGCGGGCGCCGACCTGTCCACCCCCGTGGTCGCGGAGCCGAAGTACCCGCCGTTACGGGTCACCCAGCCCTACATCGACCGGCTGGAAGCGTGGTGCGACGAGTTCAACGCCGAACTGCCCGCGCTCCATTCGTTCATCCTGCCCGGCGGTACGCCGCTTGCGGCCCTGCTGCACACCGCCCGCACGGTCGCCCGTCGCGCGGAGCGCTCGGCTTGGGCCGCGATCGAGGCCCATCCCCAGGACACCGGCGTCCTGCCCGCCAAGTACCTCAACCGGCTCTCGGATCTGCTGTTCATCCTCAGCCGAGTGGCCAATCCCGGCGGCGATATCCTGTGGAAACCCGGCGGACAACAGCCGAGCGCCTGATCGCGTAGCACCGCCGGACGAGTACCCGAGCGATCGCGGGGTATGGCAGGCAAGGCGACGGGACCACCTCGTCGCCCGCGGAACGCTCACCCAGCGGCACTCGCTCGAACGGCGAAATCGTCCGGAGGCGAGGGAGTCGTGGAGACGCGGCACCGTAGTGCGCCGCCCCAAACTATCCTTGCACCAACAGTGCGCCGAATACGCGGAGAGGCGGCATGGAACGGTTTTTGGTTACCGGCGGAAACAGACTCGTCGGTGAGGTCACGGTGGGGGGCGCCAAGAACAGCGTCCTCAAACTGATGGCCGCTGCGTTGCTGGCCGAGGGCACCACCACCATTACGAACTGCCCGGACATCCTCGATGTGCCGCTCATGGGTGATGTCCTGCGCGGACTCGGCTGCGACGTGACCATCGACGGCGGGGTGGTCGCCATCACCACGCCCGCCGAACCGAAGTACCACGCAGACTTCCCCGCGGTGACTCAGTTCCGCGCGTCGGTGTGCGTGCTCGGGCCGTTGATGGCGCGGTGCAAGCGCGCCGTCGTCGCGCTGCCCGGTGGGGACGCGATCGGCTCCCGCCCGCTGGACATGCACCAGGCCGGTCTGCGCCTGCTCGGCGCGACCAGCGAGATCGAGCACGGTTGCGTGGTGGCCCGGGCCGACGAATTGCAGGGCGCGCGGATCCGTCTCGACTTCCCCTCGGTCGGCGCGACCGAGAACATCCTCATGGCGGCGGTGCTCGCCGAGGGGGAGACGGTGATCGACAACGCCGCGCGCGAACCCGACATCGTCGATCTGTGCAACATGCTCGTCCGGATGGGCGCGCGGATCAGTGGGGCGGGCACCTCGGTGCTCACCATCCAGGGCGTCGAACGTCTCTCGCCCACCACCCACCGCGTGATCGGCGACCGCATCGTGGCCGCCACGTGGGGCATCGCCGCCGCGATGACCCTCGGGGACATCCGTGTCACCGGCGTGAACCCCAAGCACCTGTCGCTGGTGCTGGACAAGCTGCGCTCCGCCGGGGCGCGCATCTCGTTCGAAACCGACGGCTTCCGGGTGGTCCAGGCCGAGCGCCCGCGCGCGGTGAACTTCTCGACGCTGCCGTTCCCCGGCTTCCCGACCGATCTGCAGCCGATGGCCATCGGACTCGCTTCCATCGCCGACGGCACCTCGATGATCACCGAGAACATCTTCGAGGCGCGCTTCCGGTTCGTGGAAGAGATGATCCGGCTCGGCGCCGACGCGCGCACCGACGGGCACCACGCGGTGGTGCGGGGGATTCCGCGGTTGTCGAGCGCGCCGGTGTGGTCGTCGGATATCCGCGCCGGCGCCGGCCTGGTCCTCGCCGGTCTGGTCGCCGACGGCACCACCGAAGTGCACGACGTCTTCCATATCGATCGCGGCTATCCGAATTTCGTCGAGCAGCTGCAAGCGCTGGGCGGCGATGTCGTGCGGGTCGGCGCCGCGGATTGAGCGCCGATTCCGTCCGGGTCGGCTGCGCGTTACCGAACGTTTCCTTGAAAACGCGTGCTGACCAGGAGATTTGACATCGTGCACGCAGACACGTAACTTATTCCAAGTCAGAGCGACACGGACACCGACCCGGGGCCGAGGAGCTGAGCGGAAACGCTGAGCGAGAGGCCAGGGAAACGAGGTAGGACGAGGAGCGCCTGACGATCACACTGGCTCGAACGAGACCCTGGTTTGCAACCGGGTTTCCGGCTGAGCTAAGCTGGAAAAGTTGCTTCACCGATCAATCGGCTCAAACCGGGCGAT
>NZ_BAFS01000060.1 GCF_000308415.1 Nocardia asiatica NBRC 100129
AACCCTCGAAACAGCACACGGCAATCGAGGGAAGGAAAGGATTTCCGTGACAGATACGGACCTGCTCGCGACACCCGGCGTGGAATCGAACCCGACGGGCGACCGCGAAAGTGAATCCGGACAGATTTCGAAGATGAGCGAAAACACCGACGTCGCACGATCGGGGCTGACTGGAATGTTGTTGCCGCAGTTGCGCGCGCTGGCGGGGGAGCTCGGTATCCGAGGCACCTCCGGAATGCGCAAGGGCGATTTGATCGCCGCCATCAAGGAAAATCAGGCCGCCGGAAAGTCGGCGAAGGCGGAAAAGCCCGCCAAGGGTGAGGCCAAGTCCGCGGCAACCGCCAAGGCCGATGCCCCCGCGAAGAGCGCCGCTCCCGCCGAGCCTGCGCCCGCCAAGGCCGAGCAGGCGACCCTCGACGTGACGCCGACGGCTTCGGCCGCGTCCACCGAGGCTCCCGCCCCGGCGAAGGCGGCTCCCGCCGATTCCGCGCTCGCCGCCGCGCACGCGGCCGAGGCGGCGTCCACCGCGACCGAGACCACCGAGGAGTCCGGCCGCGAGAGCGGCCAGCGTGGCCGTGGCCGGCAGCGCCGTGGCCGTGATCAGGCGCGATCCGCGTCCACCGAGACCACGCCCGCCGAAACGCGGGCCGAGGAACCGAAGCAGGACAGCGAACAGGGCGGCGAGCGCCGCCGCGAGCGTGGTCAGGGCGAGCGGCAGAGCGAGCGTGGTCAGGGCGAGCGGCAGAGCGAGCGTGGTCAGGGCGAGCGGCAGAGCGAGCGTGGTCAGGGCGACCGCGGTCAGGGCGAGCGCGGACAGAGCCAGAACGGCAGCGCGGGCGGCCGCGGCGGCGACGACGAGGAAGGCGGTCGCGGACGGCGCGGGCGCCGCTTCCGGGAGCGTCGTCGTGGGCGCGACCGCGATGGCGGCGGCGGCAGCGGTGAGGCCCGCGAGCTGGAGATCCGCGAGGACGACGTCCTGCAGCCGGTCGCCGGCATCCTCGACGTGCTGGACAACTACGCCTTCGTCCGCACCTCGGGATACCTGGCCGGGCCGAACGACGTCTACGTGTCGATGAACCTGGTCCGCAAGAACGGCCTGCGCCGCGGCGACGCGATCACCGGCGCGGTGCGCGCCCCGCGCGACGGTGAACAGGCCAACCAGCGCCAGAAGTTCGATCCGCTGGTGCGGCTGGACACGGTGAACGGCGGCGAGGTCGAGGCGGCCAAGCGCCGTCCCGAGTTCGGCAAGCTCACCCCGCTGTACCCGAACCAGCGCCTGCGGCTGGAGACCCAGCCGAACAAGCTGACCACCCGCGTGATCGACCTGATCATGCCGATCGGCAAGGGCCAGCGCGCCCTGATCGTGTCGCCGCCGAAGGCCGGTAAGACCACGATCCTGCAGGACATCGCGAACGCGATCGCGACCAACAACCCCGAGGTCTACCTCATGGTGGTGCTGGTCGACGAGCGTCCCGAAGAGGTCACCGACATGCAGCGTTCGGTGCGCGGCGAAGTGATCTCCTCGACCTTCGACCGTCCGCCGTCGGACCACACCTCGGTCGCCGAACTCGCCATCGAGCGCGCCAAGCGCCTGGTGGAAATGGGTAAGGACGTCGTGGTGCTGCTCGACTCGATCACCCGGCTCGGCCGCGCGTACAACAACTCCTCGCCCGCCTCGGGCCGAATCCTCTCCGGTGGTGTGGACAGCACCGCGCTGTACCCGCCCAAGCGATTCCTCGGCGCGGCGCGCAACATCGAGAACGGCGGCTCGCTGACGATCATCGCCACCGCCATGGTGGAGACCGGTTCGACCGGTGACACGGTGATCTTCGAGGAGTTCAAGGGCACCGGTAACGCCGAGCTCAAGCTGGACCGCAAGATCGCGGAGCGGCGCGTGTTCCCCGCGGTGGACGTCAACCCGTCCGGTACCCGCAAGGACGAGCTACTGCTGAGCCCCGACGAGGCGGCGGTACTGCACAAGCTGCGCCGCGTACTGTCCGGCCTGGACTCGCACCAGGCGATCGATCTGCTGATCGACCGTCTGAAGAAGTCCAAGAACAACCTCGAGTTCTTGATGCAGGTGAGCAAGACCGCGCCGGGCGCGCTCGACGAATAGGGCTGCCCGCCTCGCCGAGTATTCAGGCCGTACAGGTTTGGTGCCGCGAGAGTAGCGCTCAGGGCCTGCGGTCGGTGCCTCGCCGGATTCTGGGCGTGCCCGACGAGTTACCCATGTGCTCGCGAAATCAGTTGTCGTCTTGACAACGGCCGAGAGGGTCCCGCTGCTGCGGGACCCTCTCGGCGTTTGTGGGGCGAAGAAGGCCAGGCCGATTGTGGCCGCGCCACTGATCAGGAGACCGAGTATCAGCGCGCAGGGTCCGTCGGCGGGAGCGGTGGAATCCGGAGTCTGGATGTACACGGCGTTCGCCGGGGCCGGATAGTGCTTGTTTTCGGGGAGTGCGGACAAACCGACGGCGACCGAGAGAGTGAGTAGAACGAAAATCGCGGACGCGATTCGGATGTTCACGAGGTCTCCTTCCTGTCTCGGCACGCCGATGTGCACCCAGGTACGCAACTCTATGAACGGATCTGTTCGCATTCGTGAGTAGCGGACTACCCGACTTCAGCGTCCCCGAGGCGGCCGCGATTCGCGTGCCCGCACTTCCATGGGCGCGAACCATGGGGGAGTACCTAGGGCGGGAACAAACCACCCGCCGGGGGCGTTTTGGGAGCGTAACGGCAGTTCTGGCATACTTAACGATCGTTGCGTCTGCTCAGGTGAGCAGAGCTCCCGCCTAGTCGGTTCCGGTTCACGCTTCGCGCCAAATCCACGCGGGCGACCCGGCGACCAAAATCGAGAGGACATCCATGAAGGCAGGAATTCACCCGGCGTATGTCGACACCACGGTCGTGTGTGGTTGCGGCAACACCTTCCAGACTCGCAGCACCAAGGAGTCGGGACACATCACCGTCGAGGTCTGCTCGCAGTGCCACCCCTTCTACACCGGCAAGCAGAAGATTCTCGACACCGGTGGTCGCGTGGCCCGCTTCGAGGCTCGCTACGGCAAGCGTGCCGGCAAGAAGGCCGACGCCAAGTAGCTTCCCCGCCGACGCCCGGTCCTGCTGCGCAGGCCGGGCGTCGGTGTTTTGTCTGGACAGCTACCAGGAGAAGGAAGCACTGTGACGCAACCGTCCGCCATCGACGACATTCTGGCCGAGTACGCCGGCCTGGAGACGCAGCTGGCCGATCCGTCGCTGCACAACGATGCGGGCGCCGCGCGCCGGGTCGGCAAGCGGTTCGCCGAGCTGGCCCCGGTCATGGCGACCTACCGCAAGCTGGAGACGGCGCGCGGCGATCTGTCCGCCGCCCGGGAACTCGCCGCCGACGACGCCGCGTTCGCCGCGGAGATCCCGGATCTGGAGCAGCAGGTCGAGGAATTGGAACAGGCCCTCGCCGACCTGCTGGCCCCGCGCGACCCGCACGACGGCGACGACGTGGTGCTCGAGGTGAAGTCCGGCGAGGGCGGCGAGGAGTCCGCGCTGTTCGCCGCGGACTTGGCCCGCATGTACCTGCGGTACGCGGAGCGGCACGGCTGGAAGGTCGAGATCCTCGACGTCAACCTGTCCGACCTCGGCGGCTACAAAGAGGCGACGCTGTCGATCAAGAGTCGCGACGCGGCGCGCGACGGCGTGTGGTCACGCTTCAAGTTCGAGGGCGGTGTGCACCGCGTGCAACGCGTCCCGGTGACCGAGTCGCAGGGCCGCATCCACACCTCGGCGGCAGGCGTGTTGATCTATCCGGAGCCCGACGAGATCGAAGAGGTGCAGATCGACGAGTCGGATCTGCGCATCGACGTCTACCGCTCCTCCGGCAAGGGCGGCCAGGGCGTCAACACCACCGACTCCGCGGTGCGCATCACCCATCTGCCCTCCGGCATCGTGGTCACCTGCCAGAACGAGCGATCGCAGCTGCAGAACAAAGCGCGCGCGATGCAGGTGCTCGCGGCGCGGTTGCAGGCGCTGGCCGAGGAGCAGGCTGATCAGGAGGCGGCGGCGGGCCGGGCCAGCCAGATCCGCACCGTGGACCGCTCCGAGCGGATCCGCACCTACAACTTCCCGGAGAACCGGATCACCGATCATCGCATCGGTTTCAAGGCGCACAACCTCGACTCCGTGCTCGACGGCGATCTCGACGCGCTGCTGGACGCGCTGGGGAAGGCGGATCGCGAAGCGCGTATGGCCGCGGAGTGACGGTCT
>NZ_BAFS01000059.1 GCF_000308415.1 Nocardia asiatica NBRC 100129
CTGGGTGTGCAGGCCGCCGGTGCGGCCCCGCTGGTGAACGGCGCTCCGGTGCGGGATCCCGAGACCATCGCCACCGCGATCCGGATCGGCGCGCCCGCCTCCTGGAACGGCGCGGTCGAGGCCAAGGAGCAGTCCGGTGGCGCGTTCCGCGCCGCCACCGACGAGGAGATCCTGGACGCGTACCGCCTGGTCGCGGCCACCGAAGGAGTGTTCGTCGAGCCCGCGTCGGCCGCCAGCGTGGCCGGTGTGCTCGCCGCCCGCAAGGAGGGCTGGCTGGACTCCGGGCTCACCGTGGTGTGCACGGTGACCGGCAATGGTCTGAAGGATCCCGACACGGCGCTGTCGGGCATGCCGCAGGTGCAGCCGATCGCGGTCGACCCGGTCGCGGTCGCCGCCGAACTCGAGCTGGCCTGAGTGAATTCGCGCGACAGCCAACTCATGAGCGCGACGCTGCCCGCCGGTCTCACCGTGACCGCGCGGGTGCCCGCGTCCACCGCGAACCTCGGTCCCGGGTTCGACTCGCTCGGCATGGCATTGGGGATCTACGACGAGATCCAGGTGCGCACCACCGATTCCGGGCTCACCATCCGGGTGGAGGGCGAGAGCGCCGACGACGTGCCCTGGGGCCCTTCGCATCTCGTGGTCCGCGCGATCGAGCGCGGCCTGGAGTCGGCCGGGGTGTGGGCGGACGGTCTCGATGTGGTGTGCCGCAACGTGATACCGCACTCCCGCGGGCTCGGTTCGTCGGCCTCCGCGGCGGTCGGCGGACTGGCCGCGGGGTGCGCCCTGGCCGCGAAGCTGGACCCGGCGCTAGCCACCTCGGCCGATCGAATGGTCCAGTTGGCCGCGGAATTCGAGGGTCATCCGGACAACGCCGCGGCCAGTGTGCTCGGCGGGATCGTGGTCTCGTGGACCGAGACAGAGCGCCCCGCCGACGAGGCTCCCGGCACGGAGTACCACGGTCGCGTCTACCGCGCGGTGCGGCTCGAGCCACATCCCACGCTGCGCCCTGTGGTGCTGATTCCCGAGGAGCGCTCGTCCACCGCGCACACCCGCGGTCTGCTGCCCGACGTCGTGCCGCACGGCGACGCCGCGTTCAACGTCAGCCGCGCGGCGCTGGCCGTTGTGGCGCTCACCCAGCGCCCCGACCTGCTGATGCCGGCTACCGCGGACCGCCTGCACCAAGCCCAGCGTGCCCCCGCGCTACCGCTGACCACCGCATGGATCACCCGCCTGCGCTCGGCGGGAATCGCGGCCACCGTCTCCGGCGCGGGACCCACCATCCTGGCCCTGGGTACCAGCGAATTCCCGGCAGAACTTCGCGAACTGGCGGCGGCCGACGGCCTGCGCGTGGTGGAGCCGGGAATCGCCGAGGGCGTCCTGGTCGACTGACGGCGAGTCTGTCTTGCCGAGATTCGCAATGGACAGCTATCCTGGGCAAGTCCGTACATCGTGCGCATCAGACGCCGGTGCTTCATCAGGGCAATCGCTCCAGCAGGCTCCAGGCTCGAGCCTCCAGGCCATGGGGGTGCTGCGTAGCTGCGCAACTGGAATGATCTCTCCCCACCTTTCACCAACGGTGGAGAAGCCGCCGGTCCGGCGGGGCAGGTGATACGGCACACAGCGCCCGGACGGACGCATCCCAGTCCGGCAGAATGCCCGGGCTGCGGGACG
>NZ_BAFS01000058.1 GCF_000308415.1 Nocardia asiatica NBRC 100129
ATCCTCCGTTCGGGGATCGGTGTACGTCGTTGCCCCGGGCAGGTTGGCAGCGAACTCGCGTGCTGCTGTCGCGAGGGTGGGCATGAGGCCTGAGGAGCGCTGGATCGGTGCCTTGGCTGTCCACGCCAGCCTGCGTGCTGAATCGGGAAGTGCCTTGCTGCATGCGAGGCGTAGTGCCAGCTTGTCAACGACTGCGCCGTTGTGCTCACCGAATAGGGCTGGTGGTGCGAATTGTTCGGCAACCTGCCACCAGCGGACAGTCTGGAAGACATGGACTAGGCGGTCCGCGAAGCCGCGCAGCAGGTCGGGGTAGAAGTCGGGAACTAGACGGTCATAACGAAAGTTTGCCGACGACTCGGCACGGATCAGTCCATCGAGTTCGGCCCGAGCTTCTGCGGATTCGACGGGGTGAGTCAGTTTCCGTCCACCACCAAAGATGGCGTCGGCGCCACTGCCAGTGAGGATTGCACCGAGATTGGTGATGCGGCTGAGCGTGGGAAGAGCGGCAACCAAGGGGATGCCCGCTGTGACTTCCCAGAGTTCGGAAGTTCCTAGACGGTTCATGACGACCCGAGCCAATGAGACGACGTCTTCGACCTCGAGGCGGATGACGTCGTGGGTAAGCCCTAACGCGGCCGCTGCTGCGGTGGCGTTGGGAGCGTCTGATTCGCCGTTCGTGATGATCGTTATCGCTTGGGGGCGAGCTCCGAGCCGGACGGCGACTGCGGCGACATAGATCGAGTCGACGCCACCACTGAGCAGGACAGCGGGGGTGCCGGTGAAGTGTTCGAAGAGAGCGTCGAGCCGACTGGCTGTCTCGGCCTCGATGTGTTCGGCCGCCACCTGGGGATCGGTGATAGTGCGGATGTCTGGGTTCGGTGCCTTCATACCCGGAAGAATGTCCGAGACGTATTCGAGCGGCTCGAACGTTTGTGCGGTGAGATTCATTCTGATCACGTCCACCGTTCCAGTTGGGTCGTGTAGATCAGGCGGTGGCGATCACCGGGAAGGATGGAGTCGCTGACCTCTACGACTCGCTCGGCGGTGTCAACCATTGTCTTCCGGACTACGAACACGGCCGTGCCGGGGATGAGGCTCAGTTCTTCGATCTCGTCGGGCGCGGGAAGTCGGGTGGTGATGTCTTCTATGACCTGGTCCACCTCGATGCCGATTGTGGATAGCTGATGCATTGTTCCGCCTGGCCAAGGCTCGTTTTTCGGATCGAGAAGGGCAGGGTTCTCGCTGACCAGGTCGAGCAAGAGATGCGACGTGCTGATGGCAAGTGGTGCATCCTCATTCGCGTACCGGGAGCGATAGATTCGCTTGAGAAGTTGCGTTCCCGGGGTTATCCCGAACGCGTCGGCGATAGGTTCCTCTGCCGGTACGGTGCTGTACTCGGCTGAGAATACGAACTCTTCGGTTCGGTGTCCCGTATCCGTCTCGGCGCTACCGTTGTTGCGACGCTGGGATTCGGGCTTGTGAACCAGAGTCTTCTCGTGCTGGTGGCGCTGGTTGCGTCGGACGACTTTTAGGCGAGGGGCGCGGACAAACGTTCCAATGCCGTGCTTCGCTTCGAGAAGGCCTTCTGTCCGGAGGACAGCCAGCGCCTGGCGAAGCGTTGGCGGGCTGACCTTGTAGCGCTCGATCAGGGCGTTCTCGCCAGGTATCCGGTCGCCAGGATGTAGCTCTCCGGTCGCGATTTGCCGACGCAAGTCGTCAGAGATCAGCTCGTACTTAGCTGGCATGGGTGTCCTTCTTCGCATCGGTGACCTAATCATCTTAAGTCCTCTGTAGGTGTTGACATCTGCTGAGGCAGTCTGCTCCTATATAGAAGTGCTCCTATATAGGACATGACCAGTAGAGCAGAGGGAGATGACACGAAATGGCACTCAAGGATGTTTGGTTCACCCCGGCGTTCGAGGACGCGTTCCCGATGGGTTTGTTCCTGCTGGGCGAGATCGCGCCGGTGACGGAGTTCAGCACCGACCGCAACGCGCCGAAGCGTCAGCGGCTGGACCTGGACGCCGAAGGCAACGGCACCGGTAAGCGGTTGTGGAAGGGCACGGTCACCGACCCGGCGGCGGCGAACGCCAGGCAGGCCAGCTTCGACATCGTCTTCGTCGCGGACGTGCAGCCGGTTCCGTCGGCCCCGGAGATCGCGCGGGGTATGCGGCCGGTCGAGCTGGAGGGCTTGCAGGTCAAGCCGAAGATCGCTGGGCAGGGTGAGTTCAAGTCGATCGGTTGGACGATCCGCGCGACCGGGATCAAGGGCGACAACTCCGGCGCCAAGGCTGCGACCGGTAAGGCGGCTGCGTGATGTCGGAGTTCGAGATCGGCTCGCGGGTGAGCACGACGGTGCTCGTTGAGCAGTTGAGCGTGAAGTATCACCCGGCCTATGAGTTTCGTGGGGAGCGGTATTCGGCGTCGCTGGATATCGATTTCGGGGTGGGCATATCAGCGTCGGTGGCGTTGAGCATCGCTGATGCCCGCACGCTGGCCGAAGCCTTGCCGGGTGTTCTGGCCGAGCACGATGCTGCGGAGTCCGCGTCGACGGATAAGGCGGCGTGATGAGTGCGGCGGATCAGCAGCAGTCGGGGTGGAGGCGTTGGGCTCGCTGGTCCGCCGCGGTCATCAGTATCGCGGTAGCGGCGGCGGCGTTCCGGCTGTCGTTCACCACTCTTCGCGACCTCGGGGTGCTGGCACGGATTCCGGCCGATGATGCCTGGTTGTTCCCGTTGATCGTGGACGGCACGATCCTGCTGGCCACCGCTGGCGTGCTGGCCTCGGACGAAAAGTCCGACCGCCGGTTCTTCGCCTGGGTGCTCGGTGTCGGTGCGGCGGTATCGGTGGCGGGCAACAGCATTCACGCGGTCGCTTCCGGGCATCCGCTCCCGGGGTGGGCTGCGGCCCTCGTCGCGGCGGTGGCACCGATAAGCCTGCTCGCTGACACTCACGGGCTGTCTCTGTTGTTCCGCAGGGTGCAACGCGTCCCGGCTTCCACCCCGGTGCCGGTGGTCGAGCCTGCCCCCGAGCAGGCCACGGCCGAACCCGAGCCTGAGCCGGAACCGGTGTCCGTCCCTGAGCCGGTGCCGGTGCCTGAGCCGGTGCGGGTGGCTGAGCTTCGCCCGGTGCCTGACGTGCCGGTCCAAATTCCTGTTCGTTCCTCGCGGCCGGTCCAGACCATGCTGCCGATCGCTGTCCCTGTTGGGGGTTGAAATGGCTTTCTCTGTAACCGTTCCTGCTGTGGCGACCGGTGTTTCGGCGCTGGTGAGCGTGCTTGCTGGTGTCGGGGTACTGGTGGATCAGACGGCGGATACTCCGGTCCCGTTGGTCCCGGCTGCGTCGCCTTCGTCGGTGTCTGTCAGCTCGGAGGCCCCGGCTCCGGCCGTGCCCCGGTGCGTGATGTTCTGTGAGGACGCCGGTCTCGTTCGGCCTGATATCGGCAAGATTCCGGCTCCGTCCCCGGTGCCGGAGGGGTGTCACCTGTTCTGCGATCTGGAGCGCGGCAGGGAAGGCGGGGGGTTCTGATGAGTATCGCGGGAACGGTCATGCTCGCCAGCGGCATGTGCACGGGTGCGTCGGCGGTCTGGTGGCTGCGGTCACTGGCGGCGCGCGGTGGGGACATGCAACCGGCTAGTGATGCTCGTGAGGCGGCTGCGGCTGCTCCGGTGGAGCTTCGTACGGCGGTGTATGTGATCGCTGATCCCCAGCAGCGTCCGCGCATGTTCCTGGCGCTGAAACTCGGGTCGCTGGAAAGCGGTTTCCCGGTGCTGGAGGACTGGGTGTACACCAACTACGGGCTTCGGGTGGATGTGCTGATGCTGTCGGGTCAGACCCGTAAGGACTGGTCCAAGGACGAAACCCGCGACGCGCTGGCTCAAACGCTCGGGGTCGAGAACGTACGGGTGGTGTTCCCGTATCCGGGGGTGGTCCGTCTGGAGTTGCGGGTGTTCGACACCCTCGCGGACACGGTACCGCTGCCGGGCTTGCCCTCGGTGATGGATGTGGACCTGGAAGCGGTTCCGGTCGGCGTGACCGAGGACTTCGACACGTGGCGGCTGCGGGTGCTGTATGCGCACATCCTGCTGGCCGGTGCGACCGGGTCGGGAAAGGGCTCGGTGCTGTGGTCGATCATCGTCGCACTCGGCCCCGCGATCAAAGCCGGATTGGTGGATCTGTATCTGGCTGACCCGAAGGGCGGGGCGGAGTTCGGCAAGGGCGAGAACCGGTTGTTCGTGCGCTTCGCCACCGACAACACCACCATCCTCGCCATGCTGACCGAAGCCGTCGAGCTGATGCGCGAACGTCTCGCCAGGATGCGGGCGGCTGGTCTGCGCAAGATCGTCCCGAGCGCCGATGAGCCGCTGATCCTGATCATCATCGATGAGGCCGCCTCCCTGTCGTCCTACGCCAGCCGGGAGGAGCAGCAGGAGTTCCGGCGTCTGACCGGGCTGTTGTTGTCGCAGGGGCGTGCGGCGGCGGTGTCGGTGATCGCAGCGTTGCAGGACCCGTCGAAGGAGACGATGCCCAACCGGCAACTGTTCCCCGTCCGCGTCGGCCTGCGCCTGGACGAACCCACTCAGACTGGCATGGTCCACGGTCAAGGCGCACGGGATCGTGGTGCACGCTGCGATGAGATCTCCGATGAGACACCGGGTGTCGGCTACGTCGGGGAGGACGGCAGCAGCGAGTTCGTGCGGGTGCGGGCGTTCTTCGTCTCCGATGACGACATCGACGCCATCGTGGATGCCTACTCGCCTGCTCCGCAGATCACCGGTCCCGCTGAGGACTACTCCGGCTTCGATCCCGATGACCTCGGCGACGGCGAGAACGGGCCGGTGGCGGCATGAAACGAGGCTTCGTGACCGAAACCCATGTCCGCATCTACTGCGATGTCTGCGGGGAGGTCTACGCCGAAGAAGGCTCCCACGGGCACGCCGCCAAGGGCATCTGCTTCGACTCCCGCGCTGCGGCCGTGGACTGCCTCAACGCCAACGCTGGGCCGTGGGACTGGTTCTACGACGGCGACCGCGTCCTGTGCCCGGACTGCCGTTTCGTCGTACGCGCTGACGCCGAGATCAACGACCTCTACTCGAAGGACTGAACCATGAAGCGCATCAACAACACCCGCAAGACCGATGCCGCCTACCGGGACAACGTGATCGATCTGGCTTCCCGTCGTCGCGGACTACTGGAACGCCGGGGCGCTGACCCGGTCGAGATCGCCGTCCACCTGTGCGCGGCAACCGGCGAGATGACCTCGTGGCAGTCGTGGGGACAGGACTTCGACGATGACGGCGGGTGGGCGGCATGACCGTTCGCAAGCAGGTGCAGTGGGGCGTGCTGATCGGTGAGACGGTCCGCCCCCTCCCGAAGGCGCGCAACGTCTCGCAGGCGTACCTGATGGCCGACAAGCCCAGCTATCGGCCCCGTGGGGGCGGCGAGGCGGTGATCGTCTACCGCGATCACGACGGCGAGATGTGGCGACGCTACAACACCGACACACCGGTCCCGACGCAGCTGTCCTTGTTCGATCGAGAGGCATCCTGACCATGACCGCACCCATCGACCTCGACACCGATATGCCGGCCGATTCCCCCGCCCGGCAGACCGCTGCTGAGCGTCGGGCGCTCCCGAACTTCACCGATGTCGCCATAGCTACGGCGGAGAAGTTCGGGGTGTGCGTCCGGCCGGTGACGATGCGATCGTTCGACCCGCGCACGGGCAAGGTCGACTACGTCGCTTCACCGTGCAAGTCGACAGTGGCGTCGGTGTGCAAGCCATGCGCGGACAAGGCCCGCTGGCTGCGGATGACCCAATGCCGGGAAGGCTGGCACGCCGAGGTCGAACCGGTCGAGGAAACCCGCGACCCCTCCGACACCCAAACTGAGTTGCTCACCGCCCGGGCTGACCTGGCCCAGCAGTACCGCCAAGCCCGCGACGACAGTGATGACGAGATGGCCGACGCCATCGGCGAACTGGTCGGCAGCCTCGACCGCGACCTCCGCGACTCGGGATTCCGTGGCCCCATCCCGCCCTTGGAACCCACCGAGCGGAAACGGCGGTCTCGGTCGACCAAGCGGCGTCAGGATGTGCCGAACCTGCCGCGTAAGAAGGTGGAGCGCACCACCCTCGGGCGGGTGATCGGCGGATACCGGTCCTCGATGATGGTCACTCTCACGATGCCGTCCTACGGGTCCATCAACCAGGACGGCGCGGTGGACTCGGAGGGTAAGCCGTGCTCGGACGGCTCACCCCGCAACCCGGACACCTACGATTACGCGCGGGCTGCCCGTGACATCGTGTTCTTCTCCAAGCTGGTCGACCGCTGGATTCAAAACCTGCGCCGCTGCGTCGGCTACGACGTCCAGTACTTCGCCACCGTCGAACCCCAGAAGCGCGGGGCACCGCACCTGCATCTGCTGCTGCGTGGGGTGATCTCGCGGGAGATTCTGCGGATGGTCACCGCGGCGACCTACCACCAGGTGTGGTGGCCGCACTTCGACCCGGAGAACGAGGTGTACTCCGGCGACCGGATGCCGGTGTGGGACTACCGCGCAATGACGTTCGTAGATCCCGATTCGGGGCAGCCGTTGACCGGCTGGGATGACGCCCTTGACGTCCTGGATGCGGTGGATGATCTGGAACCGGCGTACACGGTGCGGTTCGGCGAACGCATGGACCCCGGCCACATGAAGGGCTACATCCCCGGCGACAAAGCCGACCGGGCGATCGGCTACGTGACCAAGTACCTCACCAAGTCGATCAGCGAAGTCCTCGACACTGAGTCGACGCGCACCGCGATCCACTACGACCGGTTGCACGCGGAGTTGCAGCACACGCCGTGTTCGCCGCGCTGCGCGGTGTGGCTGCGCTACGGCATCGTCCCGCAGGGTGCCAGCGATAAGACCATTCCCGGCCGGTGCAAGGGCAAGGCCCACCGCCGGGACACTCTCGGCCTGCCCGGTCGGCGGGTGCTGGTGTCGCGGCGGTGGTCCGGGAAGACGCTGCCGGATCACAAGGCCGATCGGGCGGAGTTCGTTCGGCAACTGCTGGCCTCGGTCGGCATCCACAAGCCCGACACCTCGCATCTGATCATCCGGCCAGTGGAGCCCGGCGACCAGTCCGCGCCGCCTCGGGATCACTTGATCCTGGCTGCGATCGCCCAGCGCACGAAATGGCGTGCGGAATACACCAACGCCCTGCTCGCAGCCGGTGCAGCGGCATGACAAGAACATTCGGCAATTCAGCAGGCAGCATAGGGAGGGTAGGGGAGATGGCTCAGTTGCTCACAGAGCAGGAGGTCCGGAAGCGGATTCCGGTCGGCCACAGCAAGTACTACGAGTTGATCGGCTCGGGTGAGCTGCGGTCGGTGAAGATCGGTCGGCGTCGCTTCGTGACCGAGCAGGCGGTAGCGGATTACATCGCGAAGCTGGATGCGGCGGCATGAGCAGACAGCAACTACCGCCGCAGATCACCAAGGTGATGGTGACTGATCGACAGACCGGCAAGCAGGTCGTTCGGTATCAGGTGCGGGTAGACGCAGGGCTTGATCCGGAAACCGGCAAGCGTCACCAGGTGCGGAGGCGGTTTCGCACGGAGCGGGAAGCTCGTTCCGCTCTGGCGAAGTTCATGGTGGACGCCGCGTCCGGTAGTTACGTACCGCGCAAGGACGTGACGGTTGAAGAGATCTGTCAAGACTGGCTGGACAGCCTGCATTGGGCGCGGCGCACGACGCTGGCGGGCTACAGGTACAACCTCGCGCCGCTGCGAGAGCAGTACGGCAAGCTGCCCTTGCAGAAGCTCACACGCAAGCACCTGGACGACCTGGTGTCGGCGCTGAAGCAGGGCGGGACGAAGACTGAGAAGGGCACGGTCCGGCGTCCGTGGGCGGCTCGATCGCTGAAGCGGACCATCGAGACGACGTCGATGGTGCTGGACTATGCGATTGAGCGGAAGTTGCTGGCGCATAACGTGGCTCGGGCGATCAAACCGAAGGCGGGCAAGAAGCGCAAGCCGCTGACCTACACGCCGGAGGAAGTGTCGAAGCTGCTGGCCAGTCTCGAGGCAGATCGGGACGGGCACCTGTGGTTCCTGGCGCTGTGCGGCCTGCGGCGGAGTGAACTCGGCGGGTTGCGCTGGAGCGGAGTCGATCTCGAGCGCAAGACGCTCGTGGTGCACATCGGGCGTGCGTCGGCCGGTGGCGAGGCGGTGGAGGACGACCCGAAGACGGAGGCGTCGGTTCGCACGCTGCCGATGGATGACGAGATGGTGGAGGTTCTTCGGCGGGCGCATCGTCGGCAAGCGGCCGATCGGTTGCAGCTTGGGGAGGCGTACCGGGACGGTGACTACGTCGCATGCAACGAGGACGGCACGCCGTACCATCCGGACACGCTGACGCATCGGTGGGCGAAGGCGGTCAAGAAGGCGGGTGTCCGGCACATCCGATTGCATGATGCTCGTCACACCTGCGGCACGACCATGCACCTGCGCAAGGTGCCGCTCGCGGTCATCGCTGCCTGGTTGGGGCACGCCGACGCCAGTGTCACGGCGAGGATCTACACCCATTCTCAGGACGAAGCGCTGAGGGAGGCGGCGCGGACTTTGGGCGAGGTTGTGTCATCTCGTGTCATCGAGGCGGGCTGACGGTGCGGACGAGAAAGGCCCCGGCCAGCGAGCGTGCTGGTTACGGGGCCTTTGTCGTGCGTGCCCTCGGCAGGATTCGAACCTGCGGCCTTCTGCTCCGGAGGCAGACGCTCTATCCCCTGAGCTACGAGGGCGGGATAGGGCTCGGTCGGGGCCGGGAAGGCGGTCCGATCGGGCTGGGTCAGCCTATCGTATCGGCCGCCGTCCGCCAAAAAGCGCGGACGGCGGCCGGGTTTCGGGTCAGGGGAGGGGGGCGGCGCCGCGGGTTCTGAGCATGGTGGTCATCAGCTCGGATTCACCGCGCTGGGTCGGGGCCATGGTCTCGGCGAGGGTGCGCACCGCCGTGGTGGCGGCATGCTGGGCGGCGTAGTCGATCATCGGCAGCCCGCCCGCGTGGTGGCGCAGCATCAACTGCAGGAACATGATGTCCAGGGCGGGGCCGGTGGCCTGGCGCAGCGCGGCCAGCTCAGCGGGCGTGGCCATCCCGGGCATGGCAGGCACCGGGCCGGTGTGGTGCGGCTCGCCGGTCCCGGAATGGTCGTGTGCGCCCATGGGCTCGGTCATCCACCCCATGAAACCGTCCACGCCCTGCGCGGGCTCGTTCCACAGCTGCAGCCAGCCCTGCATGCGCCCGACCTGGCTCTGCTGGGTGGTGAGGATGTCGTAGGCCAGGCGGCGTACCTCGATGTCGGTGGAACGAACCAGCACCACGCCCGCCATCTCGACGGCTTGCGCGTGATGCGCCGACATGTCCTGGCTGAAACCGACGTCGACCGCGCCCGGGTCCGGCTCGGTGGAACCGTCGAGCGGAATCCGCGCCAGCACGCCGATCGCGAAGCCGATCAGGATGGCGCCGATGATGCCCAGGACCAGCAGCGCCGTGCGCTGGCGGCGGAATTGTCCGCCGAGCCCGGCCGGCGCTTCGCTGTCATGGGATCCGTCGGTGCTCTCGTGCTCGCCGGATCCGGCGGCACGGCGCTTGTCGAACCCGAGCGATCTGTGCTCGTCGGCGCCGCGAGCCCCGCTGTCGTCTGCCCCGGCCGGTGATCCGAGAGTTCCGTCAGTGTCCGCCGAGGACGGCGCTTCGCTCTCGGCTGGTGCTTCGGGACCGCCGGCCCCAGCGGAGGCTTTGCGCGAGTCGGCCCCGATGGGGGCTTCGGAAGTGCCGGCGACAGCTTCGCGCGCGTCGGCCCTGGGCGGTGCTTCGGAAGTGCCGGTACCAGCCGAAGCGCTGGACGTGTCGGATGCCTCTGGAGTACCGGCCGCAGCGGCCGCTTTGCGAGCGTCGGCCCCGGTAGGTGCTTCAGGAGCGCCACCCCTGGCGGACGCGTCTCGAGAGCGCGACCCGGCGTCTCCGCGATCGTCGGCCACTACTGCCCCGCGCCAGGAGCGGGCTGGGCGGGCGCGGGCTGGGCGGGCACCGGAGCGCCGGGCATACCGGGCACCCCGGGGAGGCTGGGAACACCGGGCACACCAGGCAGGCCGCCGGGCGCGCCGCCGACCTCTGCCGGATCGGGCTGCAGGCCCCTGCCGTCCATCGGCACCGCGTCGGGGCCGGGCGGCGTCGGGTCGAACGGCGGCGGGTTGTCGGTGTCGAAGACGATGGTCGAGCAGTCCGCCCCCACCTCGGGGTAGGTGTAGTTGTTCAGCCGCAGCGCGGTGATGAACTGGCCGACGCGCTTGTCCTCGGCGCTGTCCAGCTTCAACTGATGACCCCAGGACTGCAGCGACACCGCGGAGTCGAGGCCCGGATACGGCGACATCATCGTGTACGGCTTGCCCTCGACCTTCGCCTTCAGCGTCTCGATGCCGTCGGCGTTCACCTTGTCCGGGTTGTAGGTGATCCACACCGCGCCGTGCTCGAGCGAGTGCACCGCGTTCTCCACCCGGATCGGCTTGCTGTAGACCACGCCGGTGCAGGTGGCCCAGGACTGGTCGTGCGGGCCGCCGAACGGCGGCGCCTGGTCGTAGGCCACCCGCTGGTTCGCGCCGATGTGCAGGCCCGCGGGGTATTCCTTCTTCACCACGCCCGCGATCTCGTCCGACGGGTCCTTGCGCTGCGCGCTCGGGGTGTACTTCTCCAGCTCGGCCTTTTCCCGGTACTTGGGGACCAGGTTGTAAGCCAGCGCGCCGATCAATGCGATGATTACTACGGCCGCGCCGATGGCCAGCCAGGGGATCTGACGATTCTTCTTCGGAAGCTGTCCTCGCTTGCCCCCCTTGCGGGGACCCGACAACTTCGCCGCGGCCTTGGCGGCCTTGGCCTGTTTGGCGCTGGGACTGCTAGGCATCGCTCAGTGTGCTCTTTCGACGTTGATGGATCCGCTGGCCGCGTAGTGCCCACCCAGAGGTGTACACCCGCCAAGACCATAGGATAGAGACTCGTGACTCCAGCTGACCTTGCAGATCTCCTTCGCTCGACCGCGGCGAAGGTGCTTGTCGAACGTGGACTGGACCCGGCGGTCCTGCCCGACGAGGTCACGGTGGAGCGTCCGCGAAACCCGGAACACGGCGACTATGCCACGAATGTCGCGATGCAGGTGGCCAAGCGCGCCGGAACAAAGCCGCGTGACCTGGCCACTTGGCTGGCCGACGCACTGTCGGACGCGGACGGCGTCGCCGCCGCCGAGGTCGCCGGGCCCGGCTTCCTGAACATTCGCCTCGCCGCTTCCGCCCAGGGCGCGATCATCGAGCGGGTGCTCGCCGCGGGCGCCGCCTATGGCACCGCCGACACGCTGAAGGGCACCCGGATCAACCTCGAGTTCGTCTCGGCCAACCCGACCGGCCCGGTGCACCTGGGCGGTACCCGGTGGGCTTCGGTCGGCGACGCGCTGGGCCGCATCCTGGCCGCCCAGGGCGCCGACGTGGTGCGCGAGTACTACTTCAACGACCACGGCGCGCAGATCGATCGGTTCGCCGCCTCGCTGGTCGCGGCCGCCACCGGCGCGCCGACTCCGGAGAACGGGTACGCGGGCGCCTACATCGGCGAGATCGCCGACAAGATCGTCGCCGCGCATCCCGACGCGCTGAGCAAGCCGGAGGACCAGCGCCTCGAGTTGTTCCGCGCCGAAGGCGTCGAGCTGATGTTCGCGCACATCAGGGAGTCGCTGCACGAGTTCGGCACCGACTTCGACGTCTACTTCAACGAGAGTTCGCTGTTCGCCTCCGGCGCGGTCGAGCAGGCTGTGCAGCGGCTGAAGAACTCCGGCGACCTGTACGAGAAGGACGGCGCCTGGTGGATCGCCAGCTCCGAATACGGTGACGACCAGGACCGAGTGGTCATCAAGAGCGACGGCAAAGCCGCCTACATCGCCGGCGACATCGCCTATTTCCAGGACAAGCGCGCCCGCGGCTTCGACCTGTGCATCTACATGCTCGGCGCCGACCACCACGGCTACATCGGCAGGTTGAAAGCCGCCGCGGCCGCCTTCGGCGACGATCCGGCGACCGTCGAGGTGCTGATCGGCCAGATGGTGAACCTGCTGCGCGACGGCGTCGCGGTGAAGATGAGCAAGCGGGCGGGCACCGTGGTGACGCTCGACGACCTGGTCGAGGCGATCGGCGTGGACGCGGCGCGGTACTCGCTGGTGCGCTCGTCGGTGAACTCGAGCATCGACATCGACCTGAACCTGTGGGCCAGCCAGAGCAACGAGAACCCGGTCTACTACGTGCAGTACGCGCACGCGC
Source organism: Nocardia asiatica NBRC 100129 (assembly GCF_000308415.1). Taxonomy (GTDB): domain Bacteria; phylum Actinomycetota; class Actinomycetes; order Mycobacteriales; family Mycobacteriaceae; genus Nocardia; species Nocardia asiatica. The sequence continues at coordinate 12,334 of NZ_BAFS01000058.1, forward strand.
GGACCGCCTCGATCGCGCGCAACGCCGCCGAATTCGATTACGACGCCGTCCCCGCCGAACTCGCACTGCTGTCGGCCGAGGAGGAAGGCGAGCTGATCCGCACCCTCGGTGAGTACCCGCGCGTGGTGGGCAGCGCCGCGAGCCTGCGCGAACCGCACCGGGTGGCCCGCTACCTGGAGGAGCTGGCCGGCGCCTACCACCGTTTCCAGACCAACAAGAACCTGCGCGTCCTGCCGCTGGGTGACGACCCGGTCACACCGACGAACGCCGCCAGGCTCGCTTTGGTCAACGCGACGCGCCAGGTCTTGGCCAACGGCCTGGGCCTGCTCGGCGTCAGCGCGCCGGAGCGCATGTGACCGGCCGGCCGACCAGAGCGAGGAAGGAAGCACCTATGGACAGCGTCAGCGAGGCGTGGGTATGAGCGTGCATCCCGCCGGACCCCGGCATGCCGAAATCCCGCACGCGCCGAATCTGCCGGAGCGTCCGAGCGATCCGAAGCAGATGATCGACCTGCCCGGGAACGTATGGCCGCGTAACGCGGTCCGCGACGAAGACGGCGTCGTCCGTCTGGCGGGCGTACCGGTGCACGAGCTGGCCGCTCGATACGGCACCCCGCTGTTCGTCATCGACGAGGACGACTTCCGTTCCCGGTGCCGCGACATGGTCCGCGCCTTCGGAGCGAACGCCCGTGTCCATTACGCGTCCAAAGCGTTCCTGTGCGGCGAGGTCGCCCGCTGGATCCGCGACGAGGGCCTCTCGCTGGACGTCTGCTCCGGCGGCGAGCTCGCCATCGCACTGCACGCGGGCTTCCCCGCCGAGCGGATCGCGTTGCACGGCAACAACAAATCGGTCGCGGAGCTGGAAACCGCCGTATCGGCGGGCGTCGGTCACGTGGTGGTCGACTCGCTGATCGAGATCGAGCGCCTGGAAGCCGTCGCGGGCCGCGCGGGCGTGGTGCAGGACGTGCTGGTCCGCGTCACCGTCGGCGTGGAAGCCCACACCCACGAATACATTTCGACCGCGCACGAGGACCAGAAGTTCGGCTTCTCGATCGCGGGCGGTGACGCGATGGAGGCGCTGGCGCGGGTCTTCGACGCCGACAATCTGCGTCTGGTCGGCCTGCACAGCCACATCGGCTCGCAGATCTTCGAGATCGATGGCTTCGAGATCGCCGCGCGGCGCATGCTCGGCCTGTTGCGCGAGGCCATCGACAAATTCGGCGTCGAGCGCACCGCGCAGATCGCGACGCTGGATCTCGGTGGCGGACTGGGCATTTCGTATCTGCCGTCGGACGACCCGCCGCCGCTGGAGGAGTTCGCCGCGAACCTGCGCGAGCTGGTCGCCGCCGAAGCCGAGCGCGCGGGGCTGCCCACGCCGGTGATCGCGGTGGAGCCCGGCCGGGCCATCGCGGGCCCGGGCACGGTGACGCTCTACGAGGTGGGCACCATCAAGGACGTCTCGCTGGACGGCGGTTTGCGCCGCCGCTACGTCAGCGTCGACGGCGGCATGAGCGACAACATCCGGCCCGCGCTGTACCAGGCCGACTACGACTGCCGCCTGGTCTCGCGGTCCTCGCAGGCCGGGCCGGTGGTCGCGCGTGTCGTCGGAAAGCATTGCGAGAGTGGCGATATCGTCATCCGCGACACCTGGATGCCTGCCGACGTCGGCCCCGGCGACCTGGTCGCCGTCGCGGCCACCGGCGCGTACTGCTACTCGATGTCCAGCCGGTACAACCAGTTGACCCGTCCCGCGGTCGTCGCGGTGCGGGACGGAAAGCCGCGCCTGATCCTGCGCCGGGAGACGGTGGCGGACCTGCTCAGCTTGGAGGTGGAAGCGTGACGGCGAACGCGAACAAGGGTGCGTGGGGGGCCGATCGCCCGATCGGTGTCGCGGTCCTCGGCATGGGCAACGTGGGCACCGAGGTCGTGCGCATCCTGCGCGAGCACGCCGAGGACCTGCGCTCCCGCGTCGGCGCCCCGATGGTGCTGCGCGGCGTGGCCGTGCGCAACCTCGCCGCCGACCGCGGCATCCCCGCCGACCTGCTCACCACCGACGCCGACGCGCTCGTCGCCCGCGACGACGTCGACCTGGTGGTGGAGGTGATCGGCGGCATCGATCCGCCGCGCCGGTTGATCCTGGCCGCGCTGAACGCGGGTAAATCCGTGGTGACCGCGAACAAGGCGCTGCTGGCCGACTACACCGGCGAACTCGCCGCCGCCGCCGAACGAAGCCGCGCCGACCTGTACTTCGAGGCCGCCGTCGCGGGCGCCATCCCCGTGGTGCGTCCGCTGATCCAGTCGCTGGCGGGCGACCGGGTGAACCGGATCGTCGGCATCGTCAACGGCACCACCAACTTCATCCTCTCCGCGATGGACGAGACCGGCGCCGACTACTCGGCCACGCTGGCCGAAGCCACCCGGCTGGGCTACGCGGAGGCCGATCCGACCGCCGACGTCGAGGGTTACGACGCCGCGGCCAAGGCCGCGATCCTCGCCTCGCTGGCGTTCCACACCCGGGTCACCGCCGCCGACGTGTACCGCGAGGGCATCTCGCGGATCTCCGCCGAGGATCTGGAGACCGCCTCGGCGCTCGACTGCACGGTCAAGCTGCTGGCTATCTGCGAGCGTGTGGACGCGGGCCCCGGCGAGCCGGGGCCGGAGGACGGCGGCAAAGAGCGTGTCTCGGTGCGCGTCTACCCGGCGCTCATACCGCGCAAGCATCCGCTGGCCGCCGTCACCGGCGCCTTCAACGCGGTGGTCGTGGAGGCGGAGAACGCCGGGCGGCTGATGTTCTACGGGCAGGGCGCAGGTGGCGCCCCGACCGCCTCCGCGGTGCTCGGCGATCTGGTGATGGCGGCGCGGAACAAGTTCTACGGGGGTCGCGCTCCCGGCGAATCGGTTTATGCTGAGCTACCGATCGCGCCGATCGGCGATACGCCCACCCGCTATCACGTGAACCTGCAGGTCGAGGATCGTCCTGGGGTCCTGGCGGCGGTGGCGGGCGAATTCGCCAATCACGGGGTGAGCATCTCGACCGTCCGTCAAGAAGGGCACGGCTCGGGTGCGCGCCTGGTCGTGGTGACGCACCACGCGGTGGAGTCGGCGCTCGCGGAGACCGTGGCCGCACTGGCGGATATGGCATCCGTCACATCCGTCACCAGCGTTCTGAGATTGGAAGGCACCGAAGAATGACCACAGTGTCGCGCAGCGACGCCACGAGCGGTGGCCGGGAGACGGGTGGGCGTCCGACCGGCGTCGCGCCCCAGGCCGGAGTGCATTCCCGCTGGCCGGGCCTGATCGCGGCCTACCGCGACCGGCTCGCGGGCGCAGCCGACTGGGAGCCGGTCACGCTGTTCGAGGGCGGTACGCCCCTGGTGCCCGCGCCGCACCTGTCCGAGGTGACCGGGTGCGAGGTCTACCTGAAGGTCGAGGGCCTGAACCCGACCGGCTCGTTCAAGGACCGTGGCATGACCATGGCGATGACCGACGCGAAGTACCGCGGCCAGCAGGCGGTGCTGTGCGCGTCCACCGGCAACACCTCGGCGTCGGCCGCGGCCTACGCCACGCGCGCGGGCATGAGCTGCGCGGTGCTGATTCCGCAGGGCAAGATCGCGATGGGCAAGCTGGCCCAGGCCGTCATGCTCGGCGCGAAGATCATCCAGGTGCAGGGCAACTTCGACGACTGCCTGGAGCTCGCCCGCAAGGTCACCGCCGATTTCCCCAGCATCGGGCTGGTGAACTCGGTGAACCCGGCACGTATCGAGGGCCAGAAGACCGCGGCCTTCGAGATCTGCGACGTGCTCGGCAAGGCGCCCGACGTGCACGCCCTTCCGGTCGGCAACGCGGGCAACATCACCGCCTACTGGCGCGGCTACCGGGAGTACTACGCCGACGGTGTCACCGGCGGTCTGCCGCGCATGCTGGGTGTGCAGGCCGCCGGTGCGGCCCCGC
>NZ_BAFS01000057.1 GCF_000308415.1 Nocardia asiatica NBRC 100129
GACCGTTTCAACCAGACGGATGCCGGGCGGGACTTCTCGGCTATCGTCACCGATATCCGTAACCGTTCCGACCAAGAGGGTGCATGAAGATGGACGCATCGCAAAGCGATTTCGTGAGGGGTGGCGGCTGGTGACGGGCGGTCCCGACTTCGAGACGATTCTGCTGGAACGCAAGGGCCGGGTCGGCTGGATCACGCTGAACCGCCCGAAGGCGCTGAACGCGCTGAACGCGCAGGTCCTCGACGACGTCATCGCCGCGCTCGACGAGCTCGAGCGCGACGACGAGATCGGCGCCATCGTGATCACCGGGTCGGAGCGGGCCTTCGCGGCCGGCGCCGACATCAAGGAGATGCAGCCCAAGTCGTACATGGACATGTTCATGGACGACTACTTCGCCCGCTGGGACCGGCTGGCGCAGTTCCGCAAGCCCACCATCGCCGCGGTCGCGGGCTACGCGCTGGGCGGCGGCTGCGAGCTGGCCATGATCTGTGACGTCCTGCTCGCGGCCGACACCGCGAAGTTCGGGCAGCCGGAGATCAAGCTGGGCGTCATCCCCGGCATCGGCGGCTCGCAGCGGCTGACCCGCGCGATCGGCAAGGCCAAGGCCATGGACCTGGTGCTCACCGGTCGCAACATGGACGCCGAGGAGGCCGAGCGGGCGGGGTTGGTCTCCCGGATCGTGCCCGCCGCGCAGCTGCTCGACACCGCTGCCGAGGTCGCCGAGACGATCGCGTCGATGTCGCTGCCGGTCGCCATGATCGCCAAGGAGGCGGTGAACCGCTCGTTCGAGACCACGCTGGCCGAGGGCCTGCGTTTCGAACGCCGGGTCTTCCACTCGCTGTTCGCGATCGAGGACCAGAAGGAAGGCATGAGCGCCTTCGTCGAGAAGCGTCCCGCGAAGTTCACCAACCGCTGAGTTCGGTATCGCCCGGCCGGCCCGTCCGGCCGGGCGGACCCGCGGCGAGTCAGCCGAAGCGCCCCGGTGTGGGCGCGACGATCTCCGCGGGCGTGGGCCCCCGGTCTCCTTCCGGCCTGCGCCTGTCGTCGTCCGTGGCGAGCAGTCCGGCGATGGTGGCGCCGAGGGCGACGGTCACCGCGGCCGCCGCGATGAGTTTGCGCCGGTCGACGGTGACCGGGACCAGGGTGGCCCCGGCGCGCAGCCGAGCCATCCGGATCCGGCCGCCGCGTCGTTCGGCGGCCAGCAGCACGGCGCCGCGCGCGGAGACGAACTCCGGCTCCGGGTCGTAGACGATCGGCAGATCGATCAGTTCGGTCAGTTCGGCGCGAATGCTGGGACTGCGGGTGCAGCCGCCGAGCAGCACCATGGCCTCCGGCCGCACGCCGGTCTCGTCGATGATCTGGCGCACGAACGACGCGGAGTGGTGGATGCCCGCCGCGCACAATTCGGCCAGGTCGCTGCGGGTGACCACGGCGCGGTCGCCGGTGCCCTCGTCGATGGCGGTGATCACGCGTGCGTCGCTCAGTTCTTCGCGGTGGCGCCGGATGGTCGGCGTGTCGGTGAGCACGCCGTCGCGGGCCAGCCGCCAGCGCAGCAGCGCGTCGTAGCCGTCGCCGCCGAGTACCGTGCTGCGTTTGCCGGCCAGGATGGTGTCGGTGCGGCAGTCCGCCTGGGTGATGGTCAGCCCCGAACTGCCCAAGTCGTAGAGGATGACCGAGCCGCTGTCGGGGAGTTGCCCGGTGAAGCGCAGATAGCGCAGCTGGGCGAGCGGTTCGTCGACGATGGTGACGCCCCGGCCCACGCCGGTGCGGACGGCCTCGGCGTGCAGCGGACAGCGGCACGTCACCGCCGTACCCGAGATCAGTTCGTCCCTGCGGTCGGCGGCGCCGTTCATCCGGCGGATCGCCTCGAAGACCGATTCCTCGACGCCACCGCCCGCGCGCCGCGGCACTTCGCAGCGATGGATCGGGGGTAGGTGTGGCTGATCGGAGTGTGTCAGCATCGCGTGGGCGCCACCAGCGCCCGCCGATACACCCAAGACCAGCACCATGAGTCCATGGTGGACCTTTTCGCTGCCGCTGCCAAGACGGCATGCCCGGCAATTCGCCGGTTGGATGCCGGTCTGTCACGGATCGATCGGTCCACTGCGGTACTCGACCGACCGGTACGTTGAATTAGTCTGTGACCGTTGCCGACCAGCGCGCCGTGCCCTCGGCAGTGTCGAAGTCGCCCGCCGCGTGTCGGAATTCGGCGAGCAGCTGCAGCAGGGTGTGCAGCCGGTCGGGCGGGAGCCCGGGGACCGCGAAGACCTTCGCGTTGAGTTCCTCGGTCGCCTTCGCGACCAATTCGCGCCCGGCGTCGGTGATTTCGATCAGGGTAGCGCGCCGGTCGCTGGGGTGCGGTACACGCTCGACGAGCTGGGCCGCTTCCAGCCGGTCCACGGTGTTGGTCACGCTGGTGGGGTGCACCTGCAGGCGCGCGCTGGCCTTCGCCATCGGCAAGGCACCGGTTTTGCTGAAATTGAGCAGCATGAGCAACTCGTAGCGGGAGAAGGTCAACCCGGTGGGTTTCAGCGCCTCGTCCACCCGCGCCATCACGATTTGCTGGGCCCGCACCAGCGAGGTCACCGCGGCCATGCCGTCGGCGACGTCGCCCCAGCCGTGGCCGACCCACTGGCGGTGGGCCTCCTCGATCGGGTCGTTCGGAAGCGGGCGTGGCCGAGACATGTTCCGATCATTCCATGCCACCGCACAGGGGCGGGGACATCCGACCAGCCTTCGGATCAGCGTGAGCGCAATAGTAGGCCGGGCCTACCCGCCGCGGGCACTATCTGAGGCGAGGCGGGCGTGGCTGAGTGGTTTAGGCAACGGTCTGCAAAGCCGTTTACGCGGGTTCGATTCTCGCCGCTCGCTCCACAAGTCCTCGGTGCCCGGCTCGGTGCGTGCTACCGCCGAGCCGGGCACTTTCGAGGCGCACCGGTCACGATCGCGGCATGTTCGGCGGACTTCAGGCGGCGTTGTCCGATTCGGCGTACGCCACCGCCGCGCCGAGCACATCCAGGCGCACCCGCTGGCCGGTGGCCGGCGCGTCCACGCTGGCCCGGCGCACTCGCACCGGGGTGGCTGCGCCGTCGAGAGCGATCGTCAGGATGACGTCCGCGCCGCGGAACTCCACCGCGCGGATCTGCCCACTGTCCGGCTCACCCGCCGGAACCGTCCGCGCCACAAGCTGTTCCGGCCGCAACATGAGAGTCACGTGTCCGGCCGGGGCATCGCGCTGCACGGGAATCCGCCCGAGCGCGCACTTGGCCACGTCGGCTTCCACCACCGCTTCCAGCAGCACGCAGTCGCCGAGGAAACGCGCGGTGAACAGGTCCTTCGGCGTGGCGTAGACCTGCTCCGGCGTGCCGACCTGGGTGAAGCGCCCGTCGCGCAGCACCGCCACCTGCTCGGCGAAACTCAGCGCCTCCTCCTGGTCGTGGGTGACCAGGATGCTGGTCATGCCCGCCGCGCGCAGGGTATCGGCCACGGCCTGCCTGGTCGTCGCCCGCAGCCCCGCGTCGAGCGCGCTGAACGGCTCGTCCAGCAACATCACCGACGGCTTGCGGGCCAGCGCGCGGGCCAGCGCGACGCGCTGCTGCTGACCGCCGGAGAGCTGATGCGGACGCCGGTCGGCGTAGGACGCGTCCAGCGAGACCGTCTCCAGCAGTTCGCGCACCCGCTGCCGGTCGCGGCGGCGCAAGCCGAGTCCGTAGGCGATGTTCTGCCCGACGGTCAGATGCGGGAACAGCGCCCCGTCCTGCGCGACATAGCCGATGTTCCGCCGCTGCGGCGGCACCATGACCCGTTCGCCCACCACGGTTTCCGCTCCGATCGACACCGATCCGGTGTCCGGCGACTCGAACCCGGCGATCACCCGCAGCAGTGTGGTCTTGCCGCAACCCGACGAGCCGACCACGGCGGTCGCGGTGCCGTCCGGGACGTCGAGGCTGATTCCGCTCAGCACGCGGGTGTGGCCGAAGGTCTTCGACACATCGGCGACGACAACGCGACTCATATCCCCGCCGCCTTCCGCGAGTTCGTGAACAGCAGATACGTCACCGGCACCGCGGCGGCGATCATGATCAGGGCGTACGGTGCGGCGGCCGCGTAGTCCAATTCCCCCGACAGGCCCCAGAACCGCATCGCCAGCGTGCGAGTTCCGTTGGGGGCCAGCAGTAAAGTCGCGGTCAGTTCGGTCGCCACGGCGACGAACACCAGTGCGGCGGCCGCGGCCGCCGCGGGCGCCGTGAGACGCAGCGTGACGAGAAAGAACGTCGCGGGTCCCGACTTGCCCAGGGAACGGGACGCCTCCTCCAGCCCGACCGGCACCTGAGCGAGCCCGGCCCGCACGCTGACCAGTGCCCGGGGCAGGAACAGCAGCAGGTACGCGGCGATCACCATGCCCGCCGTCTGATAGAGCGCGGGCGCCCACCGGATGGTCACCGTCACCATGGCCAGCGCGATCACGATGCCGGGCAGCGAACTGGTCACGTAGTTCGCGCCCTCGACCACCCGGGCGAACGCCGTGGTGGAACGCACCGCGATCCAGGCGACCGGGAACGCGCACAGCGTGGTGAGCAGCGCGGCCACAGCCGCGAGAACCACCGTCTGCCCGAGCGCGTTGCCGATGTCGGTGAAATCCCACACCGCCGCTCCGCCGATGCGCAGCCAGCGCGCGATGGTCCACAGCGGCACGCCGAGCGCGCCCGCCGTCACCGCGACGAGCGCTGCCAGGACGGGTAACGTGCCCGCGCCCAATCGGATACGCGTCGCGGCGCGCGGCGCCCCACTGCCGATCCGCGCGTAGCGCGCCCGGCCGCGCAACCCGGATTCCGCACCGAGCAGCGCCAGGCAGCACAGCACGAGCACACCGGCGAGCATGCTGCCCGCGGGCCCGGCGAAGCTGGATTGATACTGCTCGAAGATGGCGGTGGTGAACGTATCGAACCGCACCATCACGAAAGCGCCGTATTCGGCGAGCAGATGCAACGCGATGAGCAGACCGCCGCCGAGAACAGCCAAGCGCAACTGCGGCAGCACGATCCGCGCGAAGACCTCGACCGGTCCGGAACCCAGCGCACGCGCCGATTCCTCCACCGCCGGGTCCAAGCGGCGCAGTGTCGCCGCCGCGGGCAGGTAGACCAGCGGGAAATAGGACATGGTCGAGATGACCACACCCGCCCACAAGCCGTGCGCACTC
>NZ_BAFS01000056.1 GCF_000308415.1 Nocardia asiatica NBRC 100129
AAACCGACTTCACTGACGCGAAGTGGTTCAAGAGCAGCCGCAGCGGGGGCGACAAAGCATGCGTCGAGGTCGCTTTCCTCGAGGGAGGCCGGGTCGGCGTTCGGGACTCGAAGGACCTGACCGGTCCGGCGCTGGTGTTCGCGCCCGGCGATTGGGACGCCTTCACCGCTGGCGTAGCCGACGGGGAGTTCGAGCGCGCTTGAGCCTCGGCGCAGGGGCCTGAGTTCCGAACGGAGGAATGTCCGAGCGGATCTCTCAGCGATGTGCGACGCGCGGACCTTGCAGTAGGGCGGCGAAGCCGTCGAGATGGCGGGCGAGGCTGTACTCGAACAGTTCGTCCAAGTTCGAGGCCGTGTCTTGCGGAATCGTTGCCAGGAGCGGGAATCGTCCGCTGTCGAGCAGATCGCGTGCTCGGGAACGTAGCGCGATCCGCCACCGGTCGAGGGGCATACCGCTGTCCTGTTCCGCTTCGACTTCCTCCGCCATCGACGCGGCGAGGGCGACGACCAGCGCGTGCAGGCTGAGCGCTTCGTGCATGCGTGTGGTCATGGGCAGCCCGAGCCCGTCGAGTGCGCGCAGAACCCACTCGGTTTGCGCCATCATGTTGGGCGCGAGCAGGGGGCGGGTGAACGAGATGACTTCGGGCAGCCATAGGTGTCGCTGACACAGCTGCCATTGCCTGCGGGCGATCAGTTCGAGTGCGGCCCGCCATCCGTCCGGCCCCGGCTCGGGTAGCTCGAGTTCGCCGAAGGCCATGTCGGCCATCTGCGTCAGCAGTTCGTCTTTGCCGGCCACGTGCCGGTACAGCGACATCGGGCCGACGCCGAGTTCGGCCGCGAGTCGTCGCATCGACACCGCGTCCAAACCCTCGGTATCGGCGATTCTGATCGCGTGGCGAACCAGGTGGTTCCGGTTCAGTGCCTGGTCGGAGAGGCTGGACGGCCGCGGCGCTGGTGCGGTGGCGGTGCGGCGCGCCACCGGGTCGGCCGGCCGGTGACGGGCGCTGACCACCGTGCCGGAACCGACCCGCGCTTCGACCAACCCCTCCTCGCGCAGTGTCGCCGTCACCCTGGTCGCGGTCGCGACCGCGACGCCCCATCGCTGGGCGATCTGCCGGATGGAAGGCACCCGGTCGCCGGGCCGCAAGTCGCCGGTCACGATCCGGGCGCGGATCTCCGCGACGATTGCCCGGTACGGCGGTTCCGGCCGCTGGGCGGGTGACGACATGAGTTCTCCGATCTCTCGCGCCAGGTAACAGCCAACGGCCACAAGTGTACTAGTTCAATGAAATTCGACCTAGTTCACTTATTTCGCTGCTGGATAGCATATTTCAGCTGCTCCCATTACGGTTGGCCTTAGTTCAATACGCCGTACGCACGCAGTGTCGAGTCAGGTAGACCGGCCACTCGCCGCACCCGTCCAACTCGATCGGCGGGCCACTGTCAGCAGGGAGTACGTATGAAGAATCGGACCGTCCTCATTTCCGGGGCAGGGATCGCCGGACCGACCCTGGCGTACTGGCTGGCCCAGTACGGTTTTCAACCGACGGTCGTGGAGCGCGCGGCCGCACCTCGCAGCGGTGGTCATGCCGTCGATATACGAGGCACCGCCCGGCAAGTGGCCGAGCGAACAGGCATCGTCGCCCAGGTCCGGCGGGCGCACACCGGAGCGCGCGGTATGGCGTTCATCGATCGCGAGGGCAAACGGGTCGCGTCGATGGGTACCGACGTGTTCGGGCATTCGGGCGGGCCCGTCGCCGAGATGGCGATCCTGCGTACCGATCTGGCCCGGATCCTCTACGACGCGACACACGACGACATCGAGTACGTGTTCGACGACTCGATCGCCGCGGTCAAGCAGGACGACTACGGCGTGCGCGTCGACTTCGAGAAAGGTGGGTCCAGGCGATTCGACCTTTTGGTCGGTGCGGACGGCGTGCATTCCAACGTCCGCGCCCTGGTCTTCGGCCCGGAGGAGCGCTACATCCGCGATCTCGGCTGCTACATATCGCTGTTCAGCACCACCACCGCGCTCGAGCACGATGGTTGGCAATTGATGTACACCATTCCGGGCGGCGATGGCAGGCCGGGCAGAACAGCCGCGCTGTACCCGAAACCCGTTGCCGGAGAGGCACTGGTCGGGTTCTTCTTGCGCTCGGCCTCGCTGCGCTACGACAAGCGGGATATCGATGAGCAGAAGCGGATCGTCGTCTCCGCGTTCCAGGGGGACGCATGGGAGATCCCCCGGATGCTCGCCTCGATCCGGGAGGCGCCCGATTTCTACTTCGACCGGGTGGACCAGGTTCACGTGGACACCTGGTCACGCGGCCGGACGGTACTGCTCGGGGACGCGGGCTACTGCGCCTCGCCGATGTCGGGCATCGGCACCAGCCTGGCGCTCGTCGGAGCGTACGTCCTGGCCGGTGAACTGGCCGTGGCCGACGGCGACCATGGCATCGCCTATGCCGCGTACGAGCGGGAGATGCGCGAGTTCGTCGCGCTCGCCCAAGAGTTCGCCAGGAAGGCGGGTGACGGCGGGCTGATGCCGGACTCACCTGCCCAGCTCCGGCTGCGCAACCTGTCGGTCCGGATGCTGCCGTTGCTGCCGAGGCGCCTGGTCGGCCGGGGCATGGAGAAAGTCGCCGAGGTGGTGGATCTGAAGGACTACACGGCGTTCACACGGGCTGCGGCCCACGACTGAGGAGGACAAGCATGCGGGTGAGTACATTCCTGTGGTTCGACGGCCGAGCCGAGGAGGCCGCCGATCACTACACAGGGTTGATCGCGGACTCCGAGATCCTCGACGTCCAGCGCGGCGCGGACGGTCGCGTCACCACCGTCTCCTTCGACCTGGCCGGACAGCGGTACATCGCCTACAACGGCGGGCCGCAGTTCGCCTTCACCGGAGCGCTCTCGATATACGTCGAGTGCGATACGCAGGACGAGGTCGACACCGTATGGGCGGGCCTCACCGACGGCGGCCGAGAAGGACCGGGCGGTTCACTGACCGATCGTTTCGGCGTGACCTGGCAGGTCATCCCGAAAGCTCTGGGCGAACTGCTGGGCGGCGCCGAACCGGAGGCGGCCGAACGGATTCTGACCGCGGTGCACGGCATGACCAAGATCGATATCCAGGGCTTGCTCGCGGCGAGCGGCCGTTGAGCCCGGCTCCGGACCGAGGTCAGGGCGGCCGCCCGGCGTGCGGGCCGGTCAGGCGACCAAGTCCGCGTATTCGCGGTGCTCGGCGATGTACTTCTCCACGTACCAGCAGGTGGGGATGACGGAGAACCCGGCAGCGCGAGAGTCGTCGAGGGCGTACTCGACTACTTGGGCGGCCACTCCCCGGCCCCGGAATTCGGGGAAGGTCATGGTGTGGTGGAAGTCGCGGACCTTGGGGTTCTCGCGTTCGGCGTAGTCGGCGTACCCGGCGAGCGTGTCATCGATGTAGATCTCGAAACGAGTGTCGGCGACGTTGTGTTCGAGCCTGGTCGTCATGTTCGGGTAGAACTCCTTGTCGGCGGGGTATGTTCCGTTGCGGCGGTCACAGGATCGCGCCGGGGTTGAGGATGCCGTCCGGGTCGAGCGCGTCCTTGATGCGCCGGGTCAGGGCCATCACGTCGGGGCCGAGCTGATCGGGCAGCCACGCCTTCTTCAGTCGTCCGACGCCGTGCTCACCGGTGATGGTGCCGCCGAGGGCGATGGCCAGGTCCATGATCTCGCCGAAGGCGCGGTGCGCCCGCGCGGTGAGGTCGGCGTCCGACGGATCGTGCACGATCAGCGGGTGGGTGTTGCCGTCGCCCGCGTGCGCGATCACCGACACCGTCACCGCGTTGCGCTCGGCGATCCCGGCGATGCCGGTCACGAGGTCGCCGAGCCGGGGCAGCGGCACGCCGACGTCCTCGAGCAGCAGCGGCCCGATCTTCTCCACGGCGGGGATCGCGAAACGCCGTGCGGCCGCGAACGCCTCGCCCTCGCTGGGATCGTCGGTGTGGAACACCTCTGTCGCGCCCGCCTTCTCGCAGGCCGTCGCCATGATCTCGGCCTCGCGCCTGGCGAATTCACCGGGTGCGTCGGAACGCGCGACCAGCAGCGCGGCCGCCTTCCGGTCCAGGCCCATGCGCAACTCGTCCTCCACGGCGTTGATCGCCACCGAGTCCATGAACTCGAGCATCGACGGCCGCAGCTCACCGGTGATCGTGAGGATCGCCTCGGTGGCGGCGGTGAGCGTGGCGAAGCTCGCGACGACCGTGCTCTGCGGCGGTTGCGCGGGCAACAGGCGCAAGGTGAGCTCCGTGATCACGCCCAGCGTGCCCTCGCTGCCGACGAACAGCTTGGTCAGCGACAACCCGGCCGAGTCCTTCAGGCGCGGGCCACCGAGCCGCACGACGGTGCCGTCGGCGAGCACGACCTGCATGCCGAGCACGTAGTCGGTGGTGACGCCGTACTTGACGCAGCACAGCCCGCCCGCGTTGGTCGCGGCGTTGCCGCCGATCGAGCAGATCTCGAACGACGACGGGTCGGGCGGATACCACAGGCCGTGCTCCGCGACCGCGCGCTTGACCTCGGCGTTCAGCAAGCCGGGCTGCACCACCGCGGTCCGCGTCACGGGATCGACGGAGATCTCGCGCATCCGCTCGGTGCTCAGCACGATCGCTCCGTCGACGGCGGTCGCGCCGCCGGAGAGTCCGGAACCGGCTCCGCGCGGGATCACCGGGACACGATGCGCGGCGGCCCACCGCAGGGTCGCGGCCACGTCGTCGGTGCCGGTGGCGCGCACCACGGCCGAGGCGGTGCCCGCGTCAGGGTCGCGCGCCCAGTCCTGCCGGTAGCCGGCGAGCAGGTCGGCGTCGGTGAGCACCGCGCCGTCGGGGAGCGCCGCGATCAGGTCATGCAGGTCCACAAGCTTCACGCTAGCGTCAGGTGCCCGGGATTTGCTGACCGGCCGTCCGGTACGCGTGTAACGGACGCGGACGACGTGGCGCTGTCTCGCGGCGGAGCGCACCGTCGGCGGTCGGGGCCGGGCCGGATCAGCTGAGCCACCGGGTGGTCGCCGACCGCTCATCTCGCGGACACCTGCCGCTGGCACGCTGATCGCGTGCACGAGCTGTCCGAGACCGCCGACACGATCGCCGATCGGTTCACCCACTGGTGCGAGGCCGTCGTCGGCCGCCTGCCATTCGGGCTGAACCGTCTCGTGCCGGCCACCTTCCTGGGCTTCGCGCTCATCAACAGCGGCACCTTCGCCGTCGACCTGGCGCTGCTCACCGTTCTGCACGGCTTGTTCGATCTGCCGATCTGGTTGGCGGTGACCGTCGCGTACGTGTGCGCGTTCGGGATCAGTTTCGTGCTCAACCGCACGTTCAACTTCCATTCGCACGCGCCGGTCGGCAGACAGGCTGCGATCTACGTCGTCGTGGTCGTGGTGAACTACTTCGCGTTCATCCTCGGCGTCGGCAGCGGATTGACCGCGCTGGGCCTGCAGTACCACGTCTCCCGGTTGCTGGCGGGCGCGTGCGAGGCCGTCTATATGTACAGCGCGATGCGCTGGGTGGTCTTCCGGCGTTCGGTCGAGCCGAGACCGCGACCGGTACGCGACGCGAACCGAGTCACTGGGGCTTGAGCGCCGCTCGCCCGCGTCGCGCGCGCAAGAACGCGTGCCGTGTTCTCGGGCAGCGCGGGTCGGTCCCACATCGTCGCGGAGGCGGCGCGGAGATCCGGAGGAGGCAGCCGGTGCGGCTTCGAGCAGCGGCTACCGACGTTCCTCACGTACTGATCAGCGCCTCGATGCGCGTGCCGTCGACGACGATCGCGTCGTCGTCGGTCAGCGCCCAGTGCGCGACGCCTTCGGCGCGGTAACGGGCCGCGAGCCGGGTGCAGTGGCCATCGGGATCGGTGGCCGAATCGACGTGCGGCACGATGCGGCGGTCGACCAATCCCAGTCCGTCCCATCGCGGTTCGACGCCGCAGGCCGGTTCGACCTCGGCCGGATCGTCGGCCGATTCCAGGCCGTGCAGGTCCGGGGTCAGTACGCAGGCTCCCGCGCTGTATCCGGCGTAGACCAGCGCGTCGGCGGCGAGCAGCCGGGGCAGGACCCGGTCGGCGCCGCTGCGGGCGAACTGGGCGCGCAGCACGAACGTGTTGCCGCCGCGCACCCACAGCAGCGGGAACTCGGCCAGCTTTCGTTCCAGCTCCGTTTCGCGCCCGACGTACTCGCGCAGGTCGAGCACTTCCGGCCGGTAGCCGAGCTTGCGCAGCGGCGCCATATCGCTGGTCACCGCGCCCGCCCACGCCTGCGGCCAGGCGTCGCAGGCGTTCGGTACCAGTGCGACCCGGCCGGGCGGGCCCGCCAGTGCGACGAGCCGGTCGTAGTGCGCCCCGAAGCGGTAGCTGGACAGGAAAAGCCGCACGGCGGGTCAGATGGTGAAGGCCAGGTGGCGGACCACCCGCCGGCCGAGTTCGCCGTCGCCGTGGATGGTGATCTCGTCCAAGTGCTCGTCGGCGGTTGTCCGGCCGCCACCGAGCCGCACGAAAAGTCCGGAGTCCAGGCTTATCTCGACCGTGGCCGGTTCGTCGAACGCGTCCACGTAGCTCGCCCGGCCCGCCACCTGGATGTGCAAGGTCCTGGCCAGCGGACCGCTCAGCGCGAAAGTGATCCGCGCACCGTCCGGCGCGTCGCCCTTCTTGACCACCACGCGCGGGATGCTGCCCGCGAACTCCTCGAACGCCAGCTTGCCGCGTGGCCCGCCCTCCTCGACCGTGACGCCGAGCGCGTCGGCGATGTCGAGTTCGTGCATCCAGCAGTCGAACAACCGCACTCGCATGAACCGGCCGTAGGTCACCTGGCCGATCGGGGAGACGGTCTCCTTGTCCCACTCGGCCTCGCTCATCGCCGCGAGCGCCGCACGCCTGCGGTCCACCACGTCGCGAAAAAGCTCGAGCAGCCGGACCCCGGGCAGCGGACGCAGCCGGTCCACCCAGATCTCGTTGAGCACCGCGGTCTCGTTGCGCACGTAGGGCAGCGTGCGCACGTCGGTCTTGGCCCTGGTGGGGTCGTGCGCGGGCGGGCGCTCGCCCAGCAACCAGGACTCGGTGCCGATCATGTGCGCGACCAGGTCGAACACCGTCCAGCCCGGCAGCGACGACGGAGTGCGCCAGCGGTCCTCGTCCAGGGGGGCGACCAGTGCGTCGATCGCCTCCCATTGGCGCGACAGCAGGCCGATCAGCGTGGTCCGGTCCAACGTCTCGGTCATCCGTCGCTTTCCTTTTCCGGGCTTTCGCCCTCGTTGTCCAATGCCGCGATGCCGTCTCGGATGGCCGCGGCGGTGCCGACCGGGTCGTGCGGACGCCGCAACAGGAATCCCTTGGCGAACCGCAGCATGTCGCCGTGCCTGCGCGGGATCACGTGCAGGTGGACGTGCGGGACGGTCTGGAACGCCGCGGTGCCGTCGTTGAGCACCAGGTTGGCGCCGTCGGCGGCCAGGCTGCTGCGCCGGATGGCCAGGGCGAGCCGATGCCCGGCGCGGAAGATCCGCGCGCCGAGTTCGGCGTCGAGATCCTCCAGTTCGGCGGCGTGCCGTTTCGGTATGACCAGGGTGTGCCCGCGGGCAATCGGCCGGATGTCGAGGAACGCGCAGAGCGCGTCGTCCTCATATACCTTCGTCGCCGGTGCCTCGCCCGCCACAATGCGGCAGAAGACGCAGTCGTTCACACGCTGGACCATACGGCGTACGAGGCGAGCGGAACACCCCGGAGCGCCGATCCGCATGACGCCCGTCACGGTGGCGCGGCCGCCCGATCCCATGACCAGGTGCCGAACCTCGAGGTTGGTAACGAACTTCTCCGTACGGTCTTGCCGTGTTCACATGCGGAGACGACGATCACAGATCGACAAAGCAAAACGGGCAGACCGGGCAAAAACCCGGCTCGGCGGTGGACGAGGCCGCTCCGAGACGGCCGGATGGTATCCGGCCGATCGGCGCGACTCGTCCGGCGTGTGTGACCGGCATCTCAGCTAGGCTCACCGCGGGCCAGGTACAGTTGCGAGGATTTGGGCGAACTTACTCATCGGTAACATCGTCCGATCGTCTACCCGTTGCCTGAAGCTCGGTAAGAGAAGGAAGTCTGACAAGTGGAGACAACGCAGAGCGTAGGCGATCCATCGCCACGCGGCGCGCGTGTCGGTGTCGTCCGCGAATCGAACGCGGGCGAGCGACGTGTCGCTTTGGTGCCGAAGATCATTCCCAGCCTGCTGAAGCAGGGCGTGGAGGTCGTCGTCGAGGCCGGCGCCGGGCAGGGCGCGCTGATTCCGGACGAAGCCTATGTGGAGGCGGGCGCGTCGATCGGCGATCCGTGGTCGGCGGACGTGGTGGTGAAGGTGGCCCCGCCCAGTGACGCCGAGGTGGGCAAGCTGTCGTCGGGGCAGACGCTGATCGGTTTCCTGGCGCCGCGCAACGCCGACAATCAGATCGCCGCGTTGAAGTCGGCGGGCGTGCGGGCGTTCGCGGTGGAGGCGATCCCGCGGATCTCGCGCGCGCAGGTGATGGACGCGTTGTCCTCGCAGGCGAACGTGGCGGGGTACAAGGCCGTGTTGCTGGCCGCCTCCGAATCCACCCGTTTCTTCCCGATGCTGACCACCGCCGCGGGCACGGTGAAGCCCGCGACCGTGCTGGTGCTGGGTGTGGGTGTCGCCGGCTTGCAAGCTTTGGCGACCGCCAAGCGTCTCGGCGGACGGACCACCGGTTACGACGTGCGGCCCGAGGTGGCCGACCAGGTGCGGTCGGTCGGCGCGCAGTGGCTGGATCTGGGCATCGACGCCGCCGGTGAGGGCGGATACGCCCGCGAGCTCACCGACGAGGAGAAGGCCGAGCAGCAGCAGGCTTTGGAGGACGCGATCAAGGGCTTCGACGTGGTCATCACGACCGCGCTGGTGCCGGGGCGTCCCGCGCCGCGTCTGGTGACCGCGGCGGCGGTGGAGGGCATGAAGCCCGGCAGCGTGATCGTGGACCTGGCGGGTGAGACCGGCGGCAACTGCGAGCTGACCGAACCCGGCGAGGTCGTGGTGAAACACGAGGTGACCATCGCCTCGCCGTTGAACCTGCCCGCCACCATGCCCGAGCACGCCTCGGAGCTGTACGCCAAGAACATCGCGGCGCTGCTGGAGCTGATGCTGGTGGACGGCAAGCTCGCCCCCGACTTCAGCGACCAGGTGCTGGCGGATTCCTGCGTCACCCGTGACGCGGCCGAATCCGCCGAGGCAGCCGAGTCGACCGAATCGGCTGCGGCGACCGAATCCGCTGCGGCGACCGAGTCCGCTGCGGCGGCTGAGTCCGCTGAGGTCAAGGACGCGACCGAGGCGAAGGTGGAGAACTGATGTATACCGAACTGCTGGCGAACATCGCGATCCTGGTGCTGTCCGGGTTCGTGGGTTTCGCCGTGATCTCCAAGGTCCCCAACACGCTGCACACGCCGCTGATGTCGGGCACCAACGCCATCCACGGCATCGTGGTGCTGGGTGCGCTGGTCACCCTGGGCAAGATGGAGGATCCGTCCATCGGCATCCAGATCATCCTGTTCGTGGCGCTGGTGTTCGGAACCTTGAACGTGGTCGGCGGTTTCGTGGTCACCGACCGCATGCTGGGCATGTTCAAGGGCAAGAAGCCGGTCGCGGCCGAGAAGGCGGGGAAGTAGACCCATGGACAACCTCGTCAATATCCTCTACATCATCGCGTTCGCGCTGTTCATCTACGGTCTGATGGGCCTGACCGGGCCGAAGACCGCGGTGCGCGGCAACTGGATCGCCGCGATCGGCATGGGCATCGCGGTGGTCGCCACGTTGATCGCGGTGCGTGAGACGTCGAACTGGATCCTGATCGTCGCCGGGCTCGTCATCGGTGTCGTGCTCGGGGTGCCGCCCGCGCGGTATACGAAGATGACCGCGATGCCGCAGCTGGTGGCCGCGTTCAACGGTGTCGGTGGCGGCACGGTCGCGTTGATCGCGTGGGCGGAATTCCTGGACACCACCGGCTTCTCGGCGTTCAAGCACGGCGAGGAACCGACCGTGCACATCATCGTCGGGTCGTTGTTCGCCGCGATCATCGGTTCGGTGTCGTTCTGGGGCTCGCTGATCGCGTTCGGCAAGCTGCAGGAGATCCTGCCGGGCCGCCCGATCGGGGTCGGCAAGTTGCAGCAACCGTTGAATCTGCTGCTGCTGGTCGTCGCGGTCGTCGCGGCGGTGGTGATCGGCCTCGGCGCGGCCGACGGTGGCGCGCCGTGGTGGTGGATGGTGCTGTTGCTGCTGGCCGCCGGTGTGCTCGGGTTGATGGTGGTGCTGCCGATCGGCGGCGCGGACATGCCCGTGGTCATCTCGCTGCTCAACGCCCTGACCGGATTGTCGGCCGCGGCCGCGGGTCTGGCGTTGAACAACACCGCGATGATCGTGGCGGGCATGATCGTCGGCGCGTCCGGCACCATCCTGACCAACCTGATGGCCAAGGCGATGAACCGGTCCATCCCGGCGATCGTCGCGGGTGGATTCGGCGGCGGCGGAACCGCGCCGGGCGCCGGTGGCGGCGAGGCGAAACAGGCCAAGGCCACCTCCGCCGCGGACGCCGCGATCCAGATGGCCTACGCCAACCAGGTCATCGTCGTCCCGGGCTACGGCATGGCCGTCGCGCAGGCGCAGCACGCGGTCAAGGAGATGGCCTCGCTGCTGGAGGCCAAGGGCGTGGAGGTCAAATACGCCATCCACCCGGTCGCCGGTCGCATGCCCGGCCACATGAACGTCCTCCTGGCCGAGGCCGAGGTCTCCTACGACGCGCTCAAGGAAATGGACGACATCAACGGCGAATTCAATCGCACCGACGTCGCCCTGGTGATCGGCGCCAACGACGTCACGAATCCCGCCGCCCGTGAGGACTCCTCCAGTCCGATCTACGGCATGCCGGTGCTCAACGTCGACCAGGCCAAGTCGGTGATCGTGCTCAAGCGCTCGATGAACTCCGGTTTCGCCGGTATCGACAACCCGCTGTTCTACGCCGACCACACCTCGATGCTGTTCGGCGACGCCAAGAAGTCCGTGGGAGCGGTCACCGAGGAACTGAAGGCGCTGTAGCCGAGAAGTTCCGCGCTCAGCGCCCCGCCACCGAGACCTGGGTGGCGGGGCGCCTGCGTAATTCGATGGACACGGCGGCCCGCGTCCCCGGATCATTCTCGGAGTGTCCGCACGTCATGAGCCTCTTCGGTTGATCGGTTCCGGCGAGCCCTCGGCCGATCCCGCCGAGCGGCTGCCGTGGACCGTCACCGTCGATTCCACCTACTCGATCCGCGACGCGATCGATGCCCTCGCGCTCGGCCCGTTCCTGCGCGGCGATCATCCCTGCGCGCGCACAGCGCATCTGGAGCGGGTGCGGCCGGAGGCGCTGCTGCGCCCCGAACGCGGCCGCGTGGTGCGCACGGTGCGCGACAACGACAGCGGGGCCACGCTGGTGGTCGGTCCCGGCTGGTCGTTGCGGTCGGTTCGCTGGTCGGGTGGTTCGGCGATGGTCGAGGTCACCGCCGTCACCGACACGCTCGCGGACGAACTGCTCGCCGAGGCGATCCGCGACGCGGCAGCGCCGCCGGAGGTGGGCGAGACCGTGGAAATGGGCTTCTGGCACATGCACAATCACGGCCCGCAGCGGCGCGCGCGCTCGATCTCGGCGCCGGAGTGGCCCGCGATCCGTGGCAACTACGCGGGCGGGGTCGCCGCCGCGATGGATCGTCTGATGTCGCTGACCGCCGACGACGTCCGTGGACGGCTGGTGCTGCTGCACGGGCCTCCCGGCACCGGGAAGACCACCGCGCTGCGCGCCCTGGCGCGGGCCTGGGGCGCCTGGTGCCAGTTCGACTGCGTGCTCGACCCCGAGGTGATGTTCGGCAAGCCCGGCTATCTGATGGAAGTGGCCGCGGGTGTCGACAACGCCGACGAGGGCGCGCCCCGCTGGCGGATGCTGGTCCTGGAAGACTGCGACGAGCTCATTCGCGGAGAAGCGAAAGAGGCGGCCGGGCAGGGCCTTTCGCGGTTGCTGAACCTGACCGACGGCATCCTCGGCCAGGGCCGGGACGTGCTCGTCGCCATCACCACCAATGAGGACCTGTCGCGGCTGCATCCGGCTGTCACACGGCCGGGCCGGTGCCTGGCGCGGATCGAGATCGGACGGCTGTCTCCCGAGGAGGCGGCGGCCTGGTCGGCGCGGGAGCAGCAGGGCGCGACCACCGCGTTCCCGGATGGAGCAACGTTGGCCGAGCTCGTCGCGGCGCGCGACGGCGAGGCGCGAATCGATGCCGCCACGCCGGAGACGGTGAATCCGGGACTGTATCTGTAAACCGGGAAGCGGCGGCGCACGGCGCGATCTGCGCCGTGCCGTCGAAAGCGCGATACCAGTCCGCTCCCGGACGGGGTAGGCCGCGTCCGTGATCCGAAGCCGCTGCGCGGGTTGATCGATGCGACGGGAGCCGAGAGGGAACCGGGCGGTATCTCGCACGGCGGCGCTCACGGCGATCGGCTAGATTCCATGGGTTCGCCCGTCGCCCTGTGCGCACGGAACCACGCGAGACCCGGGGAGGGGATCCATGACCACACCACCGAACAATCCGTATCCAGGTCAGCCCGGCGGGCAGCCGGGCTACCCGCAGCAGCCGCCTGCCGGTGCGCCGCAGGGGTTCTCCGGCCAGCCGGGCTACCCGCAGCAGCCGCCAGCCGGTGCGCCGCAGGGGTTCCCTGGCCAGCCAGGCTATCCCGGGCAGCCGCAGGAATACCCCCAGCCCGGGTACCCCGGCGCGCCTCAGCCGGGCTACCCGCCGCAGGGTGGCTTCCCGCCGCAACCGGGTTACCCCGGCGGCGGTTTCCCGCCGCCCCAGCAGAATCGGAGCGGCGGTAGCGGAATCGGCAAGATCCTGGCCGTGCTCGGTGTCGTCGTGGTGCTCGTCTTGCTGGTCGTGGGCGCCCGCACCGTGTTCCGCTCGGACGGCGAGAAGATCGAGATCGGTCAGTGCGCGAAGTTGTCGGGCACCACCATCAAGGCCGAGTTCGCCACCAAGGAATGCACCGACCCGGAGGCCAACTACGTGGTGGCGCAACGGCTGGACGGCGCGAACGCGGATTGCCCCACCAAGGATTACGCGAGCTACTACCAGACCGGCAGCAACGACTACACGCTGTGCCTGCGGTTGAACGTCAAGGAGGGCGACTGCATCGACGGCGGCTTCCTCGGCGCCAGCACCAAGGTGGCCTGTGGATCCGCGGCGGACTTCAAGATCGGCCGGATCGTGCGCGGCACCGCCGACAAATCCGCGTGCGGTGCGAAGGCGACCGAGAACGACACGATCGTCTACCCCAAACCCGACCCGATCACACTGTGCCTGGTGTCGCCGAAGTAATGGTCGGTGGGCCGTCAGCCTGGAACGATGCGGGAACTCGGCGCGGCCACGACGTTCGCGTACCGGCAACACAGCAGTACGGCGATCATCGGCACGATCATGGCTGTGGTCAGTGAGACCACGGCGGTGAGCCAGCCGATCACCGTGGGGCCCGCGAGCAGGCCGAGGTAGCCGATGCTGAACACCCGGGACATGTCGGTCGCGGCCGTGCCGGAGCCCAGATTGCCCGCCGCGCTGAAGATCTGCGGTACGCCGCCGGCGAGTCCGAGCCCGGTCATGGCCCAGCCCAGCAGGGTCAGCGGAATCCATGGCGAGGCGACGATCACCGCCAGGCCGAGTGCGGCGATCAGCGAGCCGTAGCGCACCACCGCGACCCCGCCGAACGCGTGGCTGACCCGGTCGGTGGCGAAACGCCCGATCGTCATCGTGGTGGAGAAGGCGCCGAAGGCCAGCGCGGCGGTCGCGGCATCGGCGTCCAAATGTTCGCGCATCTGCAAGGTGCTCCAGTCCGCTGCCACGCCTTCGGCCAGGAGTATCGCGAAGGCGATCGCGGACAGTGCCAACACTTTTCGGTGGCGGTCGCGGATGCCGAGGCGAATCGTGGCGAAGCCGCGCGCCGCCCGGTTGCGGTCGGGCGGCCGCGCGGTGGCCGCCGAGTCGTAACCCAGCGGCGGGGCGTCGCGCCGGAATAGCGCGGTCTCGTGCGGTGGCACGGCCGTCTCGTATCGGGGCCGTGACGCGTCCCGTTCGGGCGGAGCGGTTTCGTGCCGGGGCGGTGGCGTGTCGTGGCCCAACGGCGAAACGTCCAGTTCGGTCGCGTGTACGGAAGCGATTCCATGGGACGCCGTCGCCGCCCCGGGTGCTGCTTCGCGCAGCAGCCGCGGCACCAGCGTGAGGGTCAGCGCGACACAGCCGACCGCGGCGGCGACCAGGGTCACCCGCACGTCCCAGCCCGCCCGCAGCGTGGCGGCTCCGAGCAGTGAGCCGAGCAGGCCGCCGCCGGAGAACAGCGCGTGGAACGCGGCCATGATCGGACGCCGGTAAGCCCGCTCCACGAGCACGGCCTGCGTGTTCATCGAAACGTCGAGTGCTCCGTTGCCGAGACCGAAGCAAGCCAGGGCGAGGGCCAAGGTGAACGGTCCGGTGGCGAGACCGGGGCCGATCACCGCGACCGACCCGAGGCACGCCGCGGCGCCGACCAGCGTCCTGCTGCCGAACCGGTCGGCGAGCGGACCTGCCAGCCGCATCCCGACGATGCCCGCACCGGCCATCAGCAGGATGAACATGCCCAGAGTCGATTTCGAGACCCCCGTGCGATCGGTGATGACGGGGATGTGCACCACCCACATGGCGAGGAGGAAGCCGTTCGTGGCGAAGACCGCGAACACCGCGGCGCGCGCGACCCGGAGCGGACGATCGACCGTCGGGGGCTTCACCATGTCGACGGTACCGACGAACCGGCGGGTGCGGCCAGCCTCGCTCGCGGAATCGGTCCAGGGCGACGTCGACCTGGTCGTGCGACCGTGCGGGACGCTCGACGCTGCGCGTCTCGTCCGCGAGCGAGCCTGTTCACCATTTCAACGTCTCACGCCGCCGGGACATTCCAGATGCCGGTGACCGCCGTCTCCATGACGTAGTCGGCGAAGTCCTCCGGGTTGCGGCCCAGAACGGATGCCCGGCCGCCCGGAGCCGGTGCACGACGCGGCGTCCGGTCTTGCCGGCGCCGCCGGTCACGAGAATGAGGCGCTGGTCGGTGCTGATGTGTGTCATGGGTTCAGTGCATCCGGCCGGGGCGAGACGGAACATGGTTCAGAGGCTCATGATCATGCGCCACCGTCTACAGTGGGAGGGTGGATGCGCTCGCCAGTCTGCTCGAAGGTCCACGCGCCCGCGGCGCGTTCCTGATGTGTTCGCTGCTGGATCCGCCGTGGTCGCTGCGCATCCAGGACGAGGCCCCGCTGACCGTGCTGTCGATGATCCGCGGCGGCGCGTGGATACTCACCGACCAGGGCGCGCCGCGACAGCTGGGCGCGGGCGACGTCGCGATCTTCCGGGGGCCCGCGCCGTACACGGTGGCCGACGACCCGGCGACCGCACCGCAGATCGTCATCCACCCCGGCCAGGTCACGAAGACGCCGCAGGGCGAAATCCTCTGCGAGACACTGAGTTTGGGTGTCCGGCAATGGGGGACCGACCCGGATGGCGCCACCCTGATGGTCACCGGGACCTACGAGTCCGCGGGCGCGGCCAGCCAGCGCCTGCTGCGCGCGCTCCCGCCGGTGCTCGTCTTGCAGCGCGGCGATTTCGACAGCCGCGTGCTCGACATCCTGGTCGACGAGGTGACCAAGGACGAGCCCGCGCAGAGCGCGGTGCTGGACCGCCTGCTGGATCTGGTCCTGATCGCGGCGCTGCGCGCTTGGTTCGCCCGCGAGGGCGCGCCCGCCTGGTATCACGCGTACGGCGACCCGCTGGTCGGCAAGGCCCTGCGCCTGCTGCAGCACAATCCGGCGCACGGATGGACGGTCGCGGGCCTGGCCGAGGCCGTGGGGGTGTCGCGGGCGGCGCTGGCGCGGCGGTTCACCGACCTGGTGGGCGAGCCGCCGATGGCGTTCCTCACCGAATGGCGGCTGGCGCTGGCGGCCGATCTGCTCCAGGAGTCCGACGCCACCATCGAGGCCATCGCCCGCCAGGTCGGTTACGGCAGCGCCTTCGCGCTCAGCACCGCGTTCAAACGGCACTTCGGCGTCTCCCCGCGCGACCACCGGCAGGGCAGCGCCGCCCCTGAGCTATCGTCGGCCGGGTGACGCAGCAGTATCCGGTGCTCTGGCCGGTGCCGACCCGATGGGCCGACAACGACCACTACGGGCACGTGAACAACGTGACCTACTACTCGTACTTCGACACCGCGGTCAACGCGTGGTTGATGCACGCCACCGGAACCGACATCCGCGAGCTGCCCGCCCTCGGGGTGGTGGCGCAGACCTCCTGCCGGTACCTCGGCTCGCTCAGCTTCCCCGACCAGTTGCAGGTCGGCTTGCGCGTCTCCCGGCTCGGCCGCTCCAGCATCACCTACGACCTGGCCATCTTCCGCGACGCCGACGGCGCGCTCGAGCTGGCCGCCACCGGCGTCTTCGTGCACGTCTACGTGGACGCCGAGACCCGCAAGCCGGTGGAGATCCCGGAGGTCATCCGCGCCGCCGCGGCCGGGCTCGTCACGGAGTGACCCACGCGGGCGGGGAGTTCATATCCGGCTGAGCAGCGTGAGCGGGTCTTCCAGGAAGCCGGCGGTGGTGGCCAGGAAGCGGGCCGCGAGTTCGCCGTCGATCATGCGATGGTCGAAGCCGACGCCGAGCGTGGTCACCCACCGCACCGCGATCTCGTCGCGGACCACCCATGGCCGCTTGCCGATCGCGCCGAGGCACAGGATCGCGGACTCGCCCGGATTGACCAGTGGCACACCGGCGTCCACGCCGAACACCCCGACGTTGGTGATGGTGAACGTGCCGCCCCGTAGTTCGGCGAGCGTGGCGCCGCCCGCGCGGGCGGTGTCGGCCAGCCAGCCGATCTCCCGGGTGAGCTCGCGCAGGCTCAGGGCCTGCGCGTCTTTGATGTTCGGCACCAGCAGACCGCGGTCGGTGGCCACCGCGATGCCCAGATTCACGTAGTGCTTGGTGACGATCTCCTGCGCGGCCTCGTCCCAGCAGGCGTTCATGCCGGGGAACTCGGCGAGCGCGGCCAGCGCCGCCTTGGCGACCAGCGGCAGCGGCGTCAAGGTCAGTCCCGCGAAAGATTTCGTGCCGCGCAGGTGATCGAGTAGTTCCATCGAGGCGGTGGCGTCCACCGTGACGAAGGTGGCGGCCTGCGGGATGGTTCGCGCGCTGTGCAGCATGGCCGCCGCGGTGCGCTTGCGGATGCCGCTGATCGGAGTGCGCTCCTCGCGCGCGGCGGGACGGGCCACGCCGGGGTCCGTGACGGCGGGCGCGGCGGGACGCGGCGGGGAGACCGGCACCGCGCCGCGCACGTCGTCGACGGTGACCGCGCCACCCGGCCCGGAGCCCGCGACGAACCACAGGTCGATGCCGAGTTCGCGCGCGAGCCGGCGTGCGGCGGGCGTCGCCGCCGGGCGCGTCGCACCGAGCGCCGGGGCCGGTGGTCGCGACTCGTGCGGCTCGGTCTGCGCCCCGGCATGCCGTGCGTCGCTCGCGGGAGGCCGCCGCCGAGATGTCGCTTCCTGCTCCGGGCCATAGCCCACCAATACCGAGTTGTGGCTCGACTCCGGGCTTTCGGCTCCGGCGGCCGGCTGCACGCGGATGAGCGGCGCCCCCACCGCCACCGTGTCGCCCGGCCGCGCGAGCAATTCGACCACGCGGCCCGCGAACGGCGACGGCAACGACACCACTGCCTTGGCGGTCTCCACGTCGGCGATGGGCTGGTTCAACTCCACCGTGTCGCCGATGGCCACCGCCCAGGACACCAGTTCGGCGTCGGTCAGGCCCTCCCCGAGGTCGGGGAGCCGGAACTCCAGCACGGACGCCGAAGGATCTTCCACGTGAGCACCTCTCACTACGGCGAACCCGCCTCACGCGGCGAGGGAACGGTCGACCGCGTCGAGAATGCGATCGGGATCGGGCAAATGGTGCTTCTCGAGCTTAGCCGGGGGATAGGGGATGTCGAATCCGCCGACGCGCAGCACGGGCGCCTCCAGATGGTAGAAACAGCGCTCGGTGATCCGGGCGGCGATCTCGGCGCCGAGCCCGGCGAACACCGGCGCCTCGTGGGTGACGATCAGCCGCCCGGTCTTCGTCACCGACTCCTCGATGGTGTCGAAGTCGATCGGCGAGAGGCTGCGCAGGTCGATCACCTCCAGCGCGCGTCCTTCCCGCGCGGCGAGCCGCGCGGCCGACAGCGCGGTCGCCACGGTCCCGCCGTAGGCGACGACGGTCGCGTCCGAACCGGTGACGCATACGCGCGCGCGGTCCAGCGGCAGCCCGCCGTCCCGGTCGAGCGCGGCGAAGTCGACGTCGGCCTTGTCCCAGTACCTGCGCTTGGGTTCGAAGAAGATCACCGGGTCGTTCAGCGCGATCGCCCGGCGGATCATCGCGTACGCGTCCGCCGGGTTGCTCGGCGTCACGACCCGCAGGCCCGCGGTGTGCGCGAAATAGGCTTCGGGGGACTCGGAGTGGTGCTCCACCGATCCGATGCCGCCGCCGAATGGGATGCGAATGGTCAAGGGCGCGTTGACTTTCCCCTTGGTGCGGTAGTTGATCTTCGCGACGTGCGAGACGATCTGGTCGAAGGCGGGATAGACGAAGCCGTCGAACTGGATCTCGCACACCGGCCGGTAGCCGCGCAGCGCCATCCCGAAAGCTGTCCCCACGATGCCGGATTCGGCCAGCGGCGTATCGATGACGCGATTGTCGCCGAAGTCCTTCTGCAAAGTGTCGGTCACCCGGAAAACCCCGCCGAGGCGGCCGATGTCCTCGCCCATCAGCAAGACCTTCGGATCGTCCTCCAGCGCGCGGCGCAAGCCGGTGTTGAGCGCGCCTGCGAAGGTGGTGATCATCGCGGGACTCCTTCTCCTCGTGCGGCGGACCCGCCGGGATCGCCGGCCAGGTACTCCGCGTACGCCCTCCGCTGTTCGGTGATCAGCGGGTGCGGGGTGGTGTAGACGTGGTCGAACAGCTCGGCCGGTGCCGGATCGGGCATGTCGACGGTCGCGTCGCGCAGCGCTCGCGCGACCGCGTGCGCCCGCTCGGCGACGCTGCTTTCGAAGGCGTCGTCCCAGTGGCCCTCGCGCTCGAGCAGCTTGCGGACCCGGTCGATCGGATCGCGCCGCGCCCATTGCTCGGTCTCGGCGGCCGAACGGTAGCGGGTGGGGTCGTCGGCCGTGGTGTGCGGGCCCATCCGGTAGGTGAGCGCCTCGATGAACGACGGGCCGCCGCCCGAGCGCGCCCTGGCCACCGCCTGCCTGGTCACGGCGAGCACGGCGAGGACGTCGTTGCCGTCGACCTGCCTGCCGGGCATGCCGTAGCCGTAGGCGCGGCGCGCGATCGGCGTCGCGCTCTGCACCCGCACGGGTTCACTGATCGCCCAGTGGTTGTTCTGGCAGAAGAACACGACGGGCGCGCTCCAGCTCGCGGCGAATCCCAGCGCCTCGGCCAGGTCGCCCTGGCTGCTCGCGCCGTCGCCGAAGTAGACGATGGTGGCGATGTCGGCGCCGTCCAAGTGCGCCGCGAAGGCGTAGCCGGTCGCGTGCAGCCCCTGGGAACCGACCACGATGTTGGGATTGGTCATGTTCACCGCGTGCGGGTCCCAGCAATGGTGCGCGGCGCCGCGCCACAGACGGGTGAGATCGGTGGGCGGCACACCACGGCAATAGGCGACCGCCGTCTCCCGATAGCCGCAGAACACGTAGTCGTCGGGGTGCAGCGCGTGCGCGGAACCGACCTGCGCGGCTTCCTGCCCGAGCAGCGGCGCCCAGAGCCCGAGCTGGCCTTGCCGCTGCAACGCGGTGGCCTCGGTGTCGATCCGGCGGGTGACCACCATGTCCTCGTACAGTGCCCGCAGCTGCCGCGGGCCGACGTCGGCGACCAGCGCGGCGTGCTCGGGATCGAGGACGCGGCGACCGTCCGGTTGCACCAACTGCACCGGGTATTCGGACTCGGCCGGCATGGGTGATCGCCTCCTCACCAGGTCGCGGCGACACAAGAAGATGTGTCCTACCTCACAGCATCCCCTTGAATGCGAACTGCGCAAGTGGTCGACCGGCGCATGGGCAGAATGCTCAATTACGACCCGCCGCCTGATGTCATACTGCGTGGTATGACCAGAGAAAACGTCGGCGTGAGCCTGGACGCCACCGACGCCAGGCTGTTACTGGAACTGGTCGCCAATCCCCGGGCGACGGGTGTCGAGCTGGCCGCCCGGCTCGGTTTGTCCCGCAACACCGTGCAGGCGCGGTTGTCCCGGTGGGAGGCAGGCGGCGTACTCGGCAGCTTCGAGCGGCGCGTGGAGCCGCGCGCGCTCGGTTATCCGCTCGCGGCGTTCGTGGCCGTCGTCGTCGACCAGCACCGGCTGGACTCGGTGGTGGACGAGCTCGCCGAGGTGCCCGAGGTAACCGAGGTGTGCGGCATGACCGGACTCACCGACCTCACCGTGCGCGTGGTCGCGCAGGACGCCGACGATCTGTATCGCATCGCCGGGCAGATCCTCAAGATTCCGGGTGTGGAGCGGACCAACATGGCCCTGGTGATGCGTGAGCTGGTCGGGCCGCGCACGGCTCCGCTGCTGGATCGGCTGGCGAATGCGAGCCGAATGCCTTGACCTGAGGGGTGCTGCCCGGCCGCGACCCGCCCCGGGCGCGTGGTCGCCGCTGGGCTTCGTACCGGAACAGCATTTCGAACGACCAGGGGCAGGGTTTCCCAGTCGGCCTCCCGCTAGGGTGCGGAGATGGAGATTTCGGGCAAAGTTGCCATTGTCACGGGGGCGGGCGCGGGGATCGGGGCGGCGCTGGCGGGCCGGCTCGTCGCCACCGGTGCGCGCGTGGTGCTCGCCGATCTCGACGCGGCGAGCGCGGCCGAGGTCGCGGAATCTCTCGGCCCCGGTGCGGTCGCGGTCAGCGGGGATGTGGCCGACGAGGCGGTGATCCGCGCGACGATCGAGCGCGCCGAGGCCGAATTCGGTCCCGTCGACCTGTATTTCGCCAACGCGGGCATCGGTGGCGGCGCGGGCCTGGACAGCACCGACCAGCAGTGGGCGGCCGCGCTCGACGTCAACGTGCTGGCGCATGTCCGCGCCGCGCGGCTGCTGGTGCCCGGATGGCTGGAGCGCGGCAGCGGCTATTTCGTGGGCACCGCGTCCGCGGCGGGGCTGCTCACCCAGCTCGGATCGGCGCCCTACGCGGTGTCCAAGCACGCGGCCGTCGGTTTCGCGGAATGGCTCTCGGTGACATACGGCGACCGGGGAATCCGGGTGAGCTGTGTGTGCCCGATGGGGGTGGACACGCGACTGCTGCACGGCGGTCTGGTCCCGCCGGAACACGCCGCCGAGGCGGAGCTGGCGGTGAAGGCCGTGACCAGCGCGGGTGCGGTGCTGTCACCGGACGAGGTCGCCGACGTCGTGCTCGCCGGGGTGGCCGAGGAGCGCTTCCTGATCCTCCCGCACCCCGAGGTGCTGAAGATGTACCGCCACAAGGGCTCCGACTACGACCGCTGGATCGACGGAATGCGCCGCTTCCAGGCTGCCCTGCGGACATAGGCGGCTGTCACGCCTTCGCTGGGCGCGGTATGTCCTGTGGACCGGCTTGGCCCGGCTGTGTTCGGTCGGCGGGTGTCTCGGTTCTGCTCGGGTGTGGCGCGGCTGACGGCCTTCGCCCGGCTGGCCTCATCGCCGCTAGCGCAACACTTTCCGTACCAGTAGTCCGGCGAGCAACGCCCAGAAGGCGGCACCGATGCCGGCGAAGCCGACCCCGGACGCGGCGATCACGAAGGTCACCACGCCCGCCTCGCGGTGCTCGCCGCTGAGCGCCGCGCCGAGCGACGCGGCCAGGGTCGCCAGCAGGGCCAGACCGGCGACCGTTTCCAGCGTTCCGGCCGGGGCGGCCGCGATCAGCGTGACCAGGGCGGCGGAGCCCAGCGCGAGCAGCAGGTAGAGCACGCCCGCGGTGAAAGCCGCGATCCAGCGCCGCTTCGGGTCGGGATGGGCGGCCGGGGCCGCGGAGAGCGCGGCGCTGATGGCGGCGAGGTTGATCGCGTGGCCGCCCGCGGGCGCTCCGGCGATGGTGCCGAGGCCGGTGACGGTCATCGCCGCGCGCCATGGCACCCGGTAGTCGAACGAGGCCAGCACCGCGGTGCCCGGGATGTTCTGCGACGCCATGGTGACGATGTAGAGCGGGATCGCCACCCCGATCAGCGCCTGCCAGCTCCAGTGCGGCAGCGTCAGTTCCAGGCGCGGAGCCATGGCCGCCAGGTCGAGGCGCCGGTGCTGCACCGCGATGCTGATCGCGGCGCCGGCCGCGGCGGTCGCGAACGCGGCGATCACGGCCCAGCGCGGGGCGTAGCGTTGCAGCACGAGCCAGACCAAAATCACCGGCACCACCACCGCCGGACTGGTCTGCACTGCCCGCACCGGGGCCAGGCACAGCGGCAGCAGCACTCCGGCGAGCATGGCCTGCGCGATCTCCGCCGGGATCGCGGCGACCAGCGCGCCGAGCCGCTGCCACAGTCCGGTCACCACGATCAGGACGCCCGCCACCACGAACGCCCCGATCGCGGCGGGCCAGCCGCCCGCCACCGCACCGGTCCCGGCCAGCAGCGCCGCGCCGGGCGTCGACCAGGCCAGCGTGATCGGCATCCGGTAGCGGTAGCTCAGCGCCATCATGCCGAGCGCCTGGGTGAGGCACAGCGCGAGCAGACCCGACGCGGCTTGCGCGGGACTCGCCCCCACGGCGGTCAACCCGCTCAGCACCACGGCGAAGGAACTGGTGAACCCCACGAGCGCCGTCACCGCGCCCGCGCCCAGCGGCGTCGCCAGTCCGGTCGCCGACCGTTCCGATTGGCGCGTCGCGTTCGCGGGGGTGGTAGAGGCGTTCGACATCGGTCGGATATTGCCCCTGGTCACGCGGGTGTGTCGCCTGCCAGTGCCGCGAAACTGGCCTGACTTGGACCGGGGCGTGACGCGCGACACGAGAGTATGGCCGCATCGGCACATCCGGATGCGTAGGGTGGGGGAGTCGGTGCGCGAGGACGCGATTCGGGACGAGGAGCTGAGTTGAGCGCGGTACTGATCTCACCGGGTGAGCTGCGGGAAGCCCTGGCGGACAAGCGGCTTCGCCTACTGGATGTCCGC
Organism: Nocardia asiatica NBRC 100129; assembly: GCF_000308415.1. Taxonomy (GTDB): domain Bacteria; phylum Actinomycetota; class Actinomycetes; order Mycobacteriales; family Mycobacteriaceae; genus Nocardia; species Nocardia asiatica. The sequence goes on from NZ_BAFS01000056.1 coordinate 23,262, forward strand.
TGGGCGCTGGGCGACCCGGACGGGCCGCAGCACTATCTCGCCGGCCACATCCCCGGCGCGGTGTTCGTCGACCTGGAAACCGAACTGGCCGCGCCGCCCTCACCCGCGCGGGGCAGGCACCCGCTGCCGGATCTCGCGCAGCTGGAGAAGTGCGCGCGCAGCTGGGGGTTGTGCGACGGCGACCCGGTGGTCGTCTACGACGCGACCGGCGGCATGGCCGCCGCCCGGGCCTGGTGGCTGCTGCGCTGGGCGGGTATCGCCGACGTGCGCATCCTCGACGGCGGGCTGCCCGCCTGGACCGCAGCGGGCGAGCCGGTCGCGACCGGAGCCGAACCGGACCCGGAGCCGGGCGATGTGGTCCTGAGCCCCGGGCACCTGCCGGTGATCGACGCCGACGCGGCGGCGCGCTGGAAGGGCGTGCTGCTGGACGCGCGGGCGGGCGAGCGCTTCCGCGGCGAGGTGGAACCGATCGATCCTCGCGCGGGGCACATTCCCGGCGCGGTGAGCGCTCCGACCGCCGACAATCTCGACGCCGAGGGGCGCTTCCGCGAGCCGGGGGAGCTGCGCGAGCGTTTCGACGGCTTCGGGCCCGGGCCGGTGGCCGTGTACTGCGGGTCGGGCGTGACCGCCGCCCACCAGGTCGCGGCGCTGGCCGTCGCGGGCCTGGAGGCGGCCTTGTATCCCGGGTCGTGGTCGCAGTGGTCGAACGATCCCAAGCGGCCGGTCGCGACGGGCAGTTAGCCGCGGGTTCGCGAGCCCTACAGCCAGGCGCGAGCCAGCAGGTCGTCGTCGGCGACCTCGCTGGCCCGGGGCGGGAACCGGGTGGCCGCGATCGACTCGATACGCGTTCCGTCGTGCCCGATCACCCACGAGCCGCCGCGCTCCTCGCATTCGGCGATCTTGGCGAAGACGGTGAGCAGGAACGTGATCGCCTCGCGCGGGTCGGCGGTGCGGGCCAGCCGCTGGGATTCGCCCGGTCGCGACAGGTCCAGCCATACGCCGCACTGGCCGTCGAGCCGCATCCCGACGATCTTGTCGGTGTGCACGAAGGTGAATTTGCGCCGTTCCCACGCGGTCGTCGGTGTGAAGCTCTGCTCGAGAACCTGGAGCAGGATCGTCATGCTGCTTCCTCCGCTTCTCTTGTCACAAAGCTGCGGTAATTCCGCGATGACCTGCGGATATCCCAGTATGTCCCGGTATCGCGCGGAAATCCACAACGGTCGGGCCGCCGTGGGCGCGGTCGTGTCGTACCGGCCTGCTTGGATGGGTTGATGCTGCACGGACTGTGGTCGCCGGGTTCCGGGTTGCTGCTCTGGCACGACTCGCCGGTCGCCGCCACGCCCACCGAGTTCCCCGATCCGCTGGGCGGCATGTTGCGGGCGTCGAAGTTCCGGCACCGTGCCGAGGTCCTGGTCATCGCGAACGGCGTCGCCGAGACCGAGCGGGTTCGCGCGCACGCGCTGGCTCCGGCCGCGGCCGTCGCGGTCCTGCGGCAGTGGCTGCCCGCCGAGCTGGTCTCGGCGGATCTGCGCTTCCTCGCGCACGTCGCCCGTGGCATCGAGCGCTGGGTGCGCGCCGGGCGTGTCGTGCCGCAATTGCACCGTGCGGACGGCCAGTGGTGGGTGCGCTGGCGGCTGGTCGGCGGCGAGCGGCAACGCGCCTGGCTGGCCGAACTGTCGGTCGCCATGCCGCAGGCCCTGCGCGTGGCCGGGCGTCCCACGGCGCTGCTCGACGACATGGTCACCGAGCTCACCGACCCGATCGCGCGGGCGCTGGCCGATCTGCCGGACTCGGCGCACCCCTTGCTGGCCGCGCTGGCCAGGGACACTCCGCTGGACAACGGCAGCCATCAGGTCGCCGAAGTGCTGGAACGATGGCGGGCCAGCCTGACCGGCGACGAACCGGAACTGGTGCTGCGCCTGCTCGAGCCGGATGGCGAACTCGGCGTCGCCGACGAGGCGGTGGCGCTGTGGCGGCTGGAGGTCTGCTTGCGCGTCACCGGCGAAGCGCCCAGAACGGTGCCGCTGCACGAAGACCCGAATCTCGTGCGCGTCGCGGTGGACAAGCTCGGCGCGGCCCAGCGGGCGTATCCGAGGTTGCGCGACCTGCCGAGCGATCCGCACAGCATGGATCTGCTGCTGCCCACCGAGGTGGTGCAGGACTTGGTCGCGCACGGCGCGCACGCCCTGCACGCCGCGGGAGTGCGGCTGCTGCTGCCGCGCGCGTGGAGTGTCGTGGAACCGAGCATGCGGCTGCGCGTGGAAAGCGCGGTGCCCGCCGCGGAGAGCGCCGTCGGCCTGCGCGGCCTGGTCTCCTACCGCTGGGAGCTTGCCCTCGGCGACCTCGTGCTGACCGCCGCCGAGATGCGGCGTCTGGTGCACGGCAAGTCCGATCTGGTGCGGCTGCGCGGCCAATGGGTGCAGGCCGATCACAAGGCGCTCGCCGCCGCGGCCCGGTACGTGGCCGCGCACACCGACGACTCGCCGGTCACCTTCGCGGACATGCTCGGCGAGATCGCGGTCTCCCGCGTGCCACAGGTGCCGATCACCGAGGTCACGGCTTCGGGTTGGGCGGCTGACCTGCTCGATCGCGCCCGCGAGCCGGTCGCGGTCGCCACCCCGGTCGGGCTGAAGGCCCAGCTGCGCCCCTACCAGGAACGCGGCCTGGCCTGGCTGGCCACCATGAGCCGGATGGGGTGCGGCGCGATCCTGGCCGACGATATGGGGCTCGGTAAGACCGTGCAGGTGCTCGCCTTGCTGGTGCACGAGCGCGAGACGGCCGAGCCGCCCGGCCCGACCCTGCTGGTGTGCCCGATGTCGGTGGTCGGGAACTGGCAGCGCGAGGCGGAGCGATTCGCCCCCGACCTGCGGGTGTGGGTGCATCACGGCGCGGGGCGGCGGGCCGGCGGCGAGCTGGACGAGACGATCGCCGTCGCTGACTTGGTGGTCACCACCTACGCGCTGCTGGCGCGCGACGCCGAGGAACTCGGCAGACAGGACTGGGCCCGCGTCGTCCTGGACGAGGCCCAGCACATCAAGAACGCGGGGACGCGGCAGGCGCGGGCGGCGCGGGCACTGCGCGCGCGACATCGGCTGGCGCTCACCGGCACCCCGGTGGAGAACCGGTTGGAGGAGTTGCGCTCCATCATGGATTTCGCGATGCCGAAGGTGCTCGGCAGCCCGCAGTCGTTCCGCGCGCGCTTCGCGGTGCCCATCGAACGCGAACGCGACCAGAACGCGATCAGCCGCCTGCGCTGGCTCACCCAGCCGTTCGTGCTGCGCCGGGTGAAGACCGATCCGACGGTGATCAGCGACCTGCCGGAGAAACTCGAGATGACGGTGCGGGCCAATCTCACCGTCGAGCAGGCGGCCCTCTACCAAGCGGTGGTGGACGACATGCTCGCCAGGATCAAGGAGGCGAAGGGCATGGCGCGCAAGGGCGCCGTGCTGGGTGCGCTCACCCGGCTCAAGCAGGTGTGCAACCATCCGGCGCAATTCCTGGGTGACGGGTCGAGCGTGCTGCACCGCGGCGCGCACCGATCGGGCAAGCTGGCTCTGGTCGAAGACGTGCTGGAGGCGGTGCTCGCCGACGGCGAGAAGGCGCTGCTGTTCACCCAGTTCCGCGAATTCGGCGAGCTGATCGTGCCGTATCTCGCCGAGCGATTCGGCGCGGCGATCCCGTTCCTGCACGGTGGCGTGCCGAAGCAGAAGCGCGACGCGATGGTCGCCCGGTTCCAGGCGCCGGACGGGCCGCCGCTGATGTTGCTGTCGCTCAAGGCGGGCGGTACCGGGATCAATCTCACCGCCGCCAATCATGTGGTCCACCTGGACCGCTGGTGGAATCCCGCGGTGGAGAACCAGGCCACCGATCGCGCGTTCCGGATCGGCCAGCGGCGCAATGTGCAGGTGCGCAAGCTGGTCTGCGTGGACACGATCGAGGAGCGGATCGACGAGATGATCACCGGCAAGCGGCAACTCGCCGAGCTGGCCGTCGGCGCGGGGGAGAACTGGATCACCGAGCTGAGCACCGACGAATTGCGCGACCTGTTCACCCTCGGCTCGGCGGCGGTGGGCGAATGAGTCCCTTCGTCGACTACTCCGAGTACGGGAAGAAGCTGCCGGTGCGCGGCGGAGTGGAAGCCCGCAGCAGGCGCGGCGGCTTCGGGCGCACCTGGTGGGGCAAGGCGCTGGTGGAGTCGGTCGAGCGGATGGCGGAGCCGGGCCGGTTGGCGCGCGGCCGCAACTACGCCAGGTCGGGCCAGGTGGTGAACTACCGGATCGAGCCCGGCGCGGTGACGGCGGAAGTGCAGGGCAGCCAACCGCGCCCGTTCACCGCGGCGTTCACCGTGCGCCCGCTGCGCGAAGAGGAGATCGCGGAGCTCGTCGAGACCATTCGCTCGGCCCCCGGCATGCTCGCCGAGATCGCCTCGGGCGCGCTGCCGACCGCGCTCGGGCCGCTGCTGCTGCCGAGCACCGCGGCCGAGCTGGATTTCACCTGCACCTGTCCCGACCCGGGCTGGCCGTGCAAGCACGTGGCCGCGGTCTGCTATCTACTGGCCGAGCGGCTCGACGAACACCCGCGCGAGATCCTGACCCTGCGCGGATTGGACCTGGACACACTGATCGGCGGTATCGAGCGCGAGCCGGAACCTCCCGTCTCCGACGACCCGTACGGTGCGGACATTCCGCTGCCGGATCTGCCCTCTGCCGAATTCCGGCCCGCGCCGGATGATCTGGATCCGGTGCTGCTGCGCAAGGCGCTGCGGATGACCTCGGCCGATGAGACGATCGCCGCGGCGGGGCTGCGCGAACTCACCGCGCTGTATCGGCGGTTCGACCGCTGAGGGTGGTGGGCACCCAGCATCGGGGCTGTCGGTTACCGCCGGACTGTCGGGGCGGGATCTGGACCGGCGGAGCGAAGGGACCGGAGACTTCCCGATACCGGGTGCCTTATTCAGTGTCCCGCCGCTCGCCCCGGCCCGGAACTGCCTTATAGCGCCCGCACACTGCCCTTGCGCCGAACTTGGCGAGCCGCCGCCGGGATGCCGCCGGGTCGTCGCAGGCCCGGAAAGAGCGCCCAGCAGCGCATATGTTCTGCGATAGGCTGACCGGGTGGCAGGCAGGAGCGCCGTGGACGGATTGCCCCGCGACGACCTCGGAACTCCGGTGGAGCTGCGCACACCGCCGCGCCGGGTGGTGTCGCTGGTGCCGTCGCTGACCGAGGCGGTGGCGCACTCCTGTCCGGACGTCCTGGTCGCCGCGACGCAATGGTGCACGCACCCCGCGGATCTGGCGGTCGAGCGGGTCCGCGGCACCAAGAACCCGGACGTGCGGCGCATCGCCGAACTCGCGCCCGACTTGGTGCTGTGCAACAAGGAGGAAAACCGCCGCATCGACGTGGAACGCCTGCGTGCGGCGGGAATACCGGTGTGGGTCACCGAGATAGCGACCGTGGACGAGGCCATCGTCTCGCTCACCCGGCTCTGCGCGGAAGCGCTGGGTATCGGAGTCCCGGCGTGGCTTGCCGAGGCCGAAACCGCTTGGACGCCAACGCCTCCGGCGCCTCCACGCGCCGCCGTGATCCCGATCTGGCGCAACCCGTGGATGGTGGTCGGGCGGAACACGTTCACCGGCGACATCGCGTGTCGCTTGGGACTGCGGCTGGTGCACGCCGATCGTCCCGATCGCTATCCGCGTGTCAGCGAGGAAGAGTTGACCGCGGGTGTCGAGTTGGCAGTGCTTCCGGATGAGCCGTATGTCTTCACCGAATCCGATGGACCCGACGCGTTCCCCGGAATCCCGGTCGCGTTGGTGGAGGGTCGCGCGCTCACCTGGTACGGGCCGTCACTGGCGACCGCTCGCGGCACGCTCACCGCGCAACTGGCCCGCGCGGCTGAGCCGCGGTCGTGATCGAACGAGGTGGCCTGGTCGAACGCGGCGGCGAAGACCGTCGACTCGCCGTTTTCAGTCCGCGATCCGGTAGACGCGCTGCGCCGTGGTCCGGAAGACCTGCTCGAGTTCCGCTGGTCCGCCGCCGTGGCCGGTGACGGCGGTCGCGACAGCCTCGATGCTGTTCGCGATGCTGGTGACCGGCTTGTCCACGGGAAAGTTCGAGCCCCAGATGAGTCGGTCCGCGCCGAACACGTCCAGGGCGTGCTCGACCAGCGGGCCGATCCGGTCGAGCAGTTGCGGCACGGGCGTCGGCGTGCCGCGCGGCGGGATCGGATGACCCAGAATCGGCATCATCAGACCGCTCACCTTCGCGACCACGTTCGGTCGGGCGGCCAACGCGGCGAGGTCGTCGCGCCACCGCACCAGCAGTTCCCGGCGCAACCCGGGGTGTGTGCCGGTGTGTTTGCCGACCCCGCCGAAGATTCCCGCGGGCGTGCCGAGGTGGTTCAGCACGATCGGCACCTCGGGATAACGTTCGGCCAGCGCGGTGACGTCGGGAATGGCGTGCGAGTACACCCATGCTTCGAACGACAGGTTGCGCTCGGCCAGCTCGGCGAAGCCGTTGAGGAACGCTTCGGTGGTGAGCTTGCCGGGCGTGTCGGTGAACGACCGCACGCCGGGATCGGGGTGGTGGGCCACCATCGTGCGAACGCCGCGCAGCAGCGGTGACGCGGCCGCGTGCGCGTCCAGCAGTTCGGCGAACCCTGGCGCCGCCGGATCGCCGCCCGCGAGGATCGCGCCGAGGCGCGGCGCCGTGTCCAGCGGCAGCCCGGCCACCCACGCGGTCTCCCCGGCCTTGCCCAGCGGTCCCGGCTGTGACCATTCGACTTCGATGTGCGCGACCACTTCGATCGGCGCGTTCCCGGCGTCGGCGCGATAGTCGAACGGCAGGTAGGGCCGCAGGTAGGCGACCGGATCTCCGACGAACTCGCGATCGCGCCGCGGCGCGAGGCGCTTCGCCGCGTCCACCGGGACCGGAAGCAGCCGGAACAGTTTCGCCAGGGCGCTGAAATCCCGGGGTGTGGTGAACGGATCCCACTGATGGATGTGCGCGTCGATGATCCGAATTTCCGAGAGGTCCATGTCTGCCATCCCAACCACGCCGAAGGTTTGCTCGGGCGATTGTCACACGCCCCGCGCGTGCCGGGCCGCCGAACCCGGCCCCCGCTCACACGTTGCGGCGGTATTGCCCTCCGACGGTGAAGAACGTGTCCGTGATCTGCTGCAGCGTGCACACCCGCGCGGCCTCCATCAGGACCTCGAAGATGTTCTCGTCGGTGCGGGCGACGGCTTCGAGCCGGGCCAGCGCGGCGTGGGCGGCGTCTCGGTTGCGCTGCTGGAACTCGCGCACCCGCCGCAACTGCGACTGCTTCTCCGCCTCGGTGCCGCGCGCCAGTTCCAGCTCCCGGTGGGGCTCGTCGTGGGAGCTGCGGAAGGTGTTCACCCCGATGATCGGCAGCGAACCGTCGTGCTTGCGCTGTTCGTAGCGCATCGATTCGTCCTGGATCTTGCCGCGCTGGTAGCCGGTCTCCATCGCGCCGAGCACGCCGCCGCGTTCGCTGATCCGCTCGAACTCGGTCAGCACCGCCTCCTCGACCAGATCGGTGAGCTCCTCGACCAGGAAGCTGCCCTGGAGCGGGTTCTCGTTCATCGCGACCCCCCACTCCCGGTTGATGATGAGCTGGATGGCCAGCGCGCGGCGCACCGACTCCTCGGTGGGGGTGGTCACCGCCTCGTCGTAGGCGTTGGTGTGCAGGCTGTTGCAGTTGTCGTAGATCGCGATCAGCGCCTGCAGCGTGGTGCGGATGTCGTTGAAGTTCATCTCCTGCGCGTGCAGCGACCGGCCGGAGGTCTGGATGTGGTACTTCAGCTTCTGCGACCGTTCGTTGGCGCCGTAGCGATCACGCATGGCGACCGCCCAGATCCGCCGGGCCACCCGGCCGATCACGGAGTATTCCGGGTCCATCCCGTTGGAGAAGAAGAACGACAGGTTCGGCGCGAAGTCGTCGATGTGCATGCCGCGCGCGAGGTAGGCCTCCACGTAGGTGAACCCGTTGGCGAGGGTGAAGGCCAGCTGGCTGATCGGGTTCGCGCCCGCTTCGGCGATGTGGTAGCCGGAGATCGACACCGAGTAGAAATTGCGGACGCCGTTGCGCACGAACCATTCCTGGATGTCGGCCATCATGCGCAGGCTGAACTCGGTGGAGAAGATGCAGGTGTTCTGGCCCTGGTCCTCCTTGAGGATGTCGGCCTGCACCGTGCCGCGCACCGTGGCCAGCGTCCGCGCGCGCAGCTCGGCCGCCTCGTCGTCGGTCGGCGGCCGTCCCTGGGCGGCCGCGAAGCGGTCCAGCGCCTGATCGATCGCGGTGTTCAGGAAGTAGGCCAGGATGGTGGGCGCGGGGCCGTTGATGGTCATCGACACCGAGGTGGTCGGGGCGGTGAGATCGAAACCGTCGTAGAGCACCTTCATGTCGTCGAGCGAGGCGATGGACACCCCGGAGGTGCCGACCTTGCCGTAGATGTCGGGCCGTTCGGCGGGATCGTGCCCGTAGAGAGTCACCGAATCGAACGCGGTGGAAAGCCTTTTGGCGTCGGAATGCTCGCTGAGCACCTTGAACCGGCGGTTGGTTCGGAACGGGTCGCCTTCACCCGCGAACATGCGCGCCGGGTCCTCGTTGTCGCGTTTGAACGGGAACACTCCCGCCGTGAACGGGAACCGGCCGGGCAGGTGCTCGGCGCGCAGGAAGCGCAGCAGCTCTCCGTGATCGGTGAAGCGAGGCAGCGCGACGCGCGGAATCGAATTGCCCGACAGAGTCTCCCGGCGCAGCGGGGTGTGGATCTCCCGGTCGCGCACCCGCACCACCTGCTCGTCCCCGCGGTAGGACTCGGCGAGCGCGGGCCACTCGGCCAGCAGTGCGGCGTTCGCGGGCGTCAGGTCGGCGCGGGCGCGCTGGGCCAGTTCGGCGACCGCGGTGTCGCCGGGCAGTTCGGCCGCCACTTGCTCGAGGCGTTGCAGCCGTTGCGCCGCTTGCGCTTGGGCGGCGGTCTCGGCGTGATAGCCGCGCACGGTCTCGGCGATCTCGGCCAGGTAGCGCACCCGCGCGGGCGGGATCAGCTGGGCGAAGCGCGTGGAGGTCCGGGTGTCCACCCGGGGCAGCGCGCCGGGCTCGAGCCGCAGGCCGTGGCCGGCGAGCAGTCCCGTCAAGTGCTGGTAGAGCGCCGTCACGCCATCGTCGTTGAACGTCGCCGCGCTGGTGCCGAAGACCGGCATGTCCTGCGGCGCGGCGTGGAAGTCCTCCCGGTTGCGGACCAGCTGGCGGGCCACGTCGCGCAGCGCGTCGGCCGCGCCGCGGCGCTCGAACTTGTTGATCGCCACCACGTCCGCGAAATCCAGCATGTCGATCTTCTCCAGCTGGGAGGCGGCGCCGAATTCCGGCGTCATCACGTACATCGACACGTCGACGTGGTCGGTCACCGCGGCGTCACCCTGACCGATGCCGGGCGTCTCCAGGACGACCAGGTCGTATCCGGCTGCCTTGCACGCGGTCACGATGAGATCGACGTTGTCCGGCAGTTCCCGTCCGCCGCGGGTGGCCAGCGAGCGGAAGAAGACGTGCTCGCCGTCGAGCGCGTTCATCCGGATACGGTCGCCGAGCAGCGCGCCGCCGCCGCGGCGACGGGTCGGGTCCACCGCGAGGATCGCGACCCGCACCTTGTCCTGCTGGTCCGAGCGCAGCCTGCGCACCAATTCGTCGGTGAGCGAGGACTTTCCGGAACCGCCCGTGCCGGTGATGCCCAGCACCGGCACGGTGCGCGCGGACGCGGCGTCGGTCAGCGCGCGCCGGTCCTGCTCCGGCAGCGTGCCCGCCTGCAGGCAGGTGATGACGCGGGCCAGGGCGGCGCGCTCGCCGGCGAGCACCGCGTCCGGTACCGGCGGCTCGGCCGCGAGGTCGATGTCGCAGGCGCGGATCAGCTGGTTGATCATGCCCGGCAGGCCGAGGCGCTGCCCGTCCTCGGGGGAGAAGATGGTCACGCCGCACGCGGCCAGGCGCGCGATCTCCTCCGCGACGATCACGCCACCGCCGCCGCCGAAGATCCGCACGTGGTCGGCTCCGGCCTTCCGCAGCGCGTCGGCCAGGTATTCGAAGTACTCGACGTGGCCACCCTGGTAGGAGCTGACCGCGACGCCTTGGGCGTCCTCGGTGAGCACCGCGTCGACCACTTCGCTGACCGAGCGGTTGTGGCCGAGGTGGATCACCTCCGCGCCCTGGCTCTGCAGGATACGGCGCATGATGTTGATCGCCGCGTCGTGCCCGTCGAACAGTGCCGCGGACGTGACGAAACGAACGGGATGGGTGGGTGCGTAGAGCGCGCTGCTGTCGGCCACGGAAGTCCTCCGGCGAGTCCATTGGCGCCCGATACTAGGACGTCAAACTAATCCTACGGTGACTGCGATCACATCGCCAGCGTTGCGGCGGGTCGCGGCGATCGGGTTACGCCCGTTGTGCGATGACCGATCCCGTTGCCCGGTCGGTGGACTCGGACATACTGGGCGCATGGCGAGCGAGGACAGGGCGAGGACCGCAATAGGGCGGCTGGTCGCCGAGGGCGTGCTGACCCGAGACCAGGCCGACGCGGTGCTCGCTGCGCTCGCCGCCGAACGGGCGTCGGCGGTGGCGCGCGGAAAAGTGCTCGCCGAGATCGCGGCGTACGTCGGAGCCGGTCTGCTGTTCGGCGGGATCGTGCTGGTGGCGGCCTCGTCCTGGGAAGATCTCGGACGGCCGGTCCGGGTCGGCCTGCTCGCCGTCGTGGCGGCCGGGCTGCTGCTCGGGGGCGTTCTGCTCACCGGGATCTCGGCCGGTCGCGCGAGCGCGCACAGCGCCCGCGCCCGGCTGGCGGCCGCGCTGTTCGCGCTGGGTTCCGTCGCGCTCGCCGGGTCCGTCGGCACGGCCCTGGAGGACGGCGGGTCGGATGCCGCGTGGGTTTTCGCGTGTACGGCGGGAGCGGTGATCGCGGTGCTCGGTTACCTGGCGCTTCCTTCGGTCGTCGGCATGCTGGTCTGCGCCTGCTTCGTGCCCGCGGCCGTCGCGGGGCTGCTGACCGAGGTGATCGGTCTCGACGACATCTGGGGCGGCGTGGCGGTGCTGCTGCTCGGTGGCGCATGGTTCGCGCTGACCCGGCTCGGGGCCGCGAGCGATCTTCGGGTCGGATACCTGATCGCGATCGTCACGTCCGTCGCGGCCGCGCAGAGTCTCGACGTCGACGGCCGCAGCTGGGCCTACGGGATCACGGCGCTGGTGGCCCTGATCTGCTTCGCGTTGTACGCGACCCAGCGGTCGGCGGTGCTGGTCGTCGGGGGTGGCGTCGCGATCGCGGTGGCGGCGGGCGAGGCGGTGTCGGACTGGACCGGCGACTCGCTGGGCGCGGCGGCGGTGGTCGTCGCGATCGGCGCGATCACGCTCGCACTGGGCGGCTACCGGCTCGCGCGCCCGCGCCGGGAGAAGGAAGTCGAATCGGCCGTGTCGATATCGAAGGCATAGGCCGCAGGTCGTCCGCACGCCTCGTATGGCCGGTCCGTGAGCCGGGCCGATCACGCGATCCGGCGACGTGGGATGAATCACATCAGCCCGGCGGCACTGCGATTGCTTGGACATCCAACTATAGGATGACCGCATACCGCATCGCGGTGTCCCGATCGCTACGAGAACAGGACTGGCATGGTTCGCGAACTCACCCATTTCATCGGCGGACAGCATGTGCCGGGCGCTTCCGGCAACTTCGGCGACGTCTTCGATCCCAACCTCGGCCAGGTGCAGGCACGGGTGCCGCTGGCGAGCAAGTCCGAGGTCGAAGCGGCCATCGCGAACGCCGAGGCCGCGCAGCCGGTGTGGGCCGCGTTCAATCCGCAGAAGCGGGCGCGCGTGCTGATGAAGTTCCTGACCCTGGTGCAGGACGAGATGGATTCGCTGGCCGCCCTGCTGTCCTCCGAGCACGGCAAGACCATCGCCGACGCCAAGGGTGACATCCAGCGCGGGTTGGAGGTCGTCGAATTCGCCGTCGGCATCCCGCACCTGCTCAAGGGCGAGTACACCGAAAGCGCGGGCACCGGCATCGACGTGTACTCGATGCGCCAGCCGCTCGGTGTCGTCGCGGGCATCACCCCGTTCAACTTCCCGGCCATGATCCCGCTGTGGAAGGCCGGTCCCGCGCTGGCCACCGGCAACGCCTTCGTGCTCAAGCCCTCCGAGCGCGACCCCTCGGTGCCGCTGCGGCTGGCCGAGCTGTTCCTCGAGGCCGGGCTGCCCGCCGGTGTGTTCAACGTGGTCAACGGCGACAAGGAAGCCGTCGACACGCTGCTGCACGATCCGCGCGTCAAGGCCGTCGGCTTCGTCGGCTCCACCCCGATCGCGCAGTACATCTACGAGACCGCGACCGCGAACGGCAAGCGCGCCCAGTGCTTCGGCGGCGCGAAGAACCACGCGATCGTCATGCCGGACGCCGACCTCGACGACGTCGCCGACCAGCTGATCGGCGCGGGCTACGGGTCCGCGGGCGAGCGCTGCATGGCCATCTCGGTGGCCGTCCCGGTCGGCGCGGAGACCGCCGATCGCCTGGTGGCGAAGTTGACTGAGCGGGTGCACAAGCTCAACGTCGGCCGGTCCGACGATCCCGGCGCCGACTACGGCCCGCTGGTCGGTCAGGACGGTGTGAACCGGGTGAACAACTACGTCCAGATCGGCATCGATGAGGGGGCCGAACTGGTGGTGGACGGACGCGGTCTGGTCGTGGAGGGCGCCGAGGACGGCTACTTCGTCGGCGCGACGCTGTTCGACAAGGTGACTCCGGAGATGCGGATCTACCGGGAAGAGATCTTCGGGCCGGTGCTCAGCGTGGTGCGCGCCAAGGACTACGAAGAGGGGCTGCGGCTGGCCAACGAGCACGAGTACGGCAACGGCGTCGCGATCTTCACCCGCGACGGCGACACCGCCCGCGACTTCGCCGCGCGCGTGCAGGTCGGCATGGTCGGCATCAACGTGCCGATCCCGGTGCCGATCGCGTACTACACCTTCGGCGGCTGGAAGCGTTCCGGCTTCGGCGATCTGAACCAGCACGGCCCGGATTCGATCCGCTTCTACACCAAGACCAAGACGGTGACCCAGCGCTGGCCCTCCGGCCTCAAGGAGAGCAACGCGTTCGTCATCCCGACCATGGACTGACGCGGATGTTCGCACTCGACGACGACGAGAAGGCGATCCGCGACACCGCCCGCGGCTTCGCCGACGAATTCCTCGCCCCGAACGCGCTGGAATGGGACGAGCAGAAGCATTTCCCGGTGGACGTGCTGCGCAAGGCGGGCCCGCTCGGCCTCGGCGGCATCTACGTGCGCGAGGACGTGGGCGGTTCGGCGCTGCGCAGGCTCGACGCCGTGCGCATCTTCGAGCAGCTGGCCACCGGCTGCCCCGCCATCGCCGCCTACATCTCCATCCACAACATGGCGACGTGGATGGTCGACCGCTACGGCGACGACAGCCAGCGCAACCACTGGTTGCCCCGGCTGACCTCGATGGAGCTGCTGGCCAGCTACGCCCTCACCGAGCCGGGGGTGGGTTCGGACGCGGCGGCTCTGAGCACCAAAGCCGTTCGCGACGGCGACGATTACGTGTTCAACGGCGCCAAGCAGTTCATCTCCGGGGCGGGCGCCACCGACGTCTACGTGGTGATGGCGCGAACCGGTGACGCGGGGGCGCGCGGCATCTCGGCGTTCATCGTGCCCGCCGAGACACCGGGCATCACTTTCGGCGCCAACGAGAAGAAGATGGGCTGGAACGCGCAGCCGACCCGTCAGGTGATCTTCACCGATGCCAGGGTCCCGGCGGCGAACCGGCTCGGCGCGGAGGGCGACGGCTTCCGCATCGCGATGAACGGACTCAACGGCGGCAGGCTCAACATCGCGGCCTGTTCGGTGGGCGGCGCGCAGGCGGCGCTGGACAAGACGGTGCCGTACCTGGCCGAGCGGCACGCGTTCGGCAAGCCGCTGCTGCGCAATCAGGCGCTGCAGTTCGAACTCGCCGATATGCGCATCGAACTGGAGGCCGCCCGCACGCTGCTGTGGCGGGCCGCCGCGGCGCTGGACGCGGACGCGCCGGACAAGGTGGAGCTGTGCGCGATGGCGAAGCGCTTCGCCACCGACGCCGGTTTCGAGGTGGCCAACAAGGCGCTGCAACTGCACGGCGGCTACGGCTACCTCACCGAGTACGGCGTGGAGAAGATCGTCCGGGATCTGCGGGTGCACCAGATCCTCGAGGGCACCAACGAGATCATGCGGGTGGTCGTCGCCCGCTCACTGGTAGGAGCGGCATGAGCGGTCAGGCCCGGAGGCGGCAGCGCAGCGTGACCACGCAGGGCCCCGCTCGTGCCGCCAGTAGTTACAGCATGAGCGGTCAGGCCCGGAGGCGGCAGCGCAGCGTGACCACGCAGGGCCCCGCTCGTGCCGCCAGTAGTTACAGCATGAGCGGTCAGGCCCGGAGGCGGCAGCGCAGCGTGACCACGCAGGGCCCCGCTCGTGCCGGAAAGGACAGAGCATGAGCGAACCGGAAGTTCTTCTCGAACAGCGCGACGGGCTCGGCCTGATCACGCTGAACCGGCCCAAGGCCATCAACGCGCTGAATCACTCGATGGCGCTCGCCATCACCGACGCGCTGCGCGCCTGGGCCGAGGACGACGCGGTGCGCACCGTGGTCGTCACCGGCGCGGGGGAACGCGGCCTGTGCGCGGGCGGCGACATCGTCGCCATCCACGCGGACGCGAAAGGCGGCGCGGCGGGCGCGGATTCGCCGACCGGCCGGTTCTGGCGCGACGAGTACGTGCTCAACGCCTTGATCGGGCGCTATCCGAAGCCGTACGTGGTGGTCATGGACGGCATCGTGATGGGCGGCGGCGTCGGGCTCTCCGGGCACGGCAGCCACCGGATCGTCACCGAGCGGTCCAAGATCGGCATGCCCGAGGTGGGCATCGGCTTCGTCCCGGACGTCGGCGGCACGTATCTGCTCGCGCGCACCCCGGGTGAGATCGGCACGCACGTGGCGCTGACCACCGCGCGCATGAGCGCGGGCGACGCCATCACGGCGGGCTTCGCCGACTATTTCGTCGCCTCCGCGGATGTGCCCGCTCTGCTGGAGACGCTGCGCTCGGAGAGCGCCGACATCGCGATCGCCAAGTTCGCCACGGACGCGCCGGAGTCGGCGCTGGCCGCCGGGCAGAGCTGGATCGATGCCTGCTACGCGGCCGATTCCGTGGAGGAGATCGTCGCGCGGCTGCACGCGCACGACGCGCCGGACGCGCGAGCGGCGGCCACCGAGATCCTGGCGAAATCCCCGGTGGCGCTGAAGGTCACGCTGCGTTCGCTGCGTGCGGCGCGCACCGCGCCGAGCCTGGAGGCGGTGCTGAACGAGGAGTACCGGGTCTCCATCGCGTCGCTGGCCTCGCACGATCTGGTCGAGGGCATTCGCGCCCAGGTCATCGACAAGGACCGCGACCCGCACTGGTCGCCCGCGACGCTGGAGGCGGTCACGGACGCGCAGGTGGACGCGTACTTCACCGAGTTGGGCGATCGAGAGCTGGGTCTGACGACCCCGGAGGTGGCGTGATGAGCAAGCGAATCGGTTTCCTCGGCCTGGGCCATATGGGCGGGCCGATGGCGGCCAATCTGGTGCGGGCGGGCTATGAGGTGCTCGCCTTCGACCCGGTGCCCGCGGCGCGGGAGCAGGCCGAGCGCGACGGCGCGGTCGTGGTCGGCGCGGCCAGCGAGGCCGCCGCGGCCGACATCGTGATCACGATGCTGCCCAACGGCAAGCTCGTCCTGGACGTCTACGCCGAGCTGCTGCCGGTCGCCGCGCCGGGCACGCTGTTCGTCGACTGCTCCACCATCGACGTGGCCGATGCCAAACTCGCGGCCGAACGCGCCGGCGAGGCCGGGCACCGTGCGCTGGACGCACCCGTGTCCGGCGGTGTGGCGGGCGCCGCGGCGGGCACGCTGACCTTCATGGTCGGCGGCGCTGCCGAGGACTTCGCGGCCGCGCTCCCGGTGCTCGAGGTGATGGGCGGCAAGGTCGTGCACTGCGGCGGCTCCGGCGTCGGCCAGGCCGCGAAGATCTGCAACAACATGCTGCTGGGCGTCTCGATGATCGCGCTGTCGGAGTCGTTGGTGCTGGGCGAGAAGCTGGGGCTGAGCCATCAGTCGTTCTTCGACGTGGTCTCCACCGCCTCCGGCCAGAGCTGGGCGCTGACCAGCTACTGCCCGGTTCCCGGCCCGGTGCCGACCAGCCCGGCGAACAACGACTACCAGCCCGGTTTCGCCACCGCCCTGATGGCGAAAGACCTGGGTCTGGCCGCGAACGCGCTGCACGAGAACAATGTCGACGGCCAGCTCGGGTTGCTGGCCGCCGCGATCTAC
>NZ_BAFS01000055.1 GCF_000308415.1 Nocardia asiatica NBRC 100129
GACGCCCGCAACGCGCGCATGAGCGTTCGCTTGTCGGTGATGTACGGCCCGAGGTCGACCGGCTGCCCCGTGCGGATATCGGTGGCGATCGGATGGAATGTCGTGGAGTTGGCCAGGATCGCCTCGAAATCCATCGGCTCGACGCCGTCGTACACCTGGTGCACGAGATACCGCAGATCGAACGCCGGACGTCCGCGCAGGAGGCGGGACGGGTCGACGGCGCGGCGCATGATCGCCGGATCGGTCCAGGAGCGCATGCCGGCGATCGCGCGCCCACACAGCAGCCAAGCGCCGTTGATCGCACCCGCCGACGTGCCGTACACCGCGTCGAACACCCCGGCGAGTCCGAGTTCCTCCAGCGCGGACACCATGCCGCCGGAGTACACGCCCCGGCTGCCGCCGCCCTCCACCACCAGCGCCAATCGGTGACCGTCGGCGCGGCTGGATGTGGCACGGCGCGCGCGGATCAGCTCCGCGACGGGGGAGACGCTTGTCGAGCTGGTCACCGGATCACGATACGACACCACGGTGTGCGAAACGGGTCCGGCAGAGGCAGCGCACGTGACCGGGGAAGGGCCACCGCGTAAACAAGCGGAGCGGGCGCGGACTCCGTCGTCCTGCGCCCGCTCCGTGACGGCCTTCGCCGGGTATTACTTGATCTCTGCGAGAACCGTGCCCTGGGTGATCGCGGCGCCCGCCTCGACGGACAGGCCGGTGACCACACCGGCCTTGTGGGCGTTGACCGGGTTCTCCATCTTCATGGCCTCGAGCACCACGATCAGATCGCCCGCCTCGACCGACTGGCCTTCTTCCACGGCGACCTTGACGACGGTGCCCTGCATGGGAGCGGTGACCGCGTCACCGGAGGCCGCGCCGCCGCCCGCGCCGCCACGCTTGCGCGGCTTGGGCTTCTTGCGGATCACACCGGCGCCGTTACCGGCCGCACCGGCCGCGCCCGCGCCGACGGTGAAGTTGCCCGGCAGCGACACCTCGACCCGGCGGCCGCCGACCTCGACGACGACTTTCTGCCGCGGCTGGTCCTCGTCCTCCTCAGCCGGGGCGCCCGCGCCGGTGTACGGCTCGACGGTGTTGACCCACTCGGTTTCGATCCACTTGGTGTAGACGTCGAACTTCTCGCCGTCACCGATGAACGCCGGGTCCTCGACGATCGCCCGGTGGAACGGGATGACCGTGGCCAGGCCGTCGACCTCGAACTCGGCCAGCGCGCGCCGCGCCCGCTCCAGTGCCTGGGTGCGGTTCTCGCCGGTGACGATCAGCTTGGCCAGCATCGAGTCGAACTGGCCGCCGATCACGCTGCCTTCCACCACACCGGAGTCCACCCGCACGCCGGGGCCCGAGGGCTCCCGGTAGACGGTGACCGGGCCGGGGGCGGGCAGGAAGCCGCGCCCGGCGTCCTCGCCGTTGATGCGGAACTCGAAGGCGTGGCCGCGCGGAGTCGGGTCCTCGGTGATCTCCAGCTTCTCGCCGTTGGCGATGCGGAACTGCTGGCGAACCAGGTCGATGCCCGCGGTCTCCTCGGTGACCGGGTGCTCCACCTGGAGGCGGGTGTTCACCTCGAGGAAGGAGACCGTCTCGCCCTGCACCAGGTACTCGACGGTGCCCGCGCCGTAGTAGCCGGCTTCCTTGCAGATGGCCTTGGCCGAGGCGTGGATCTTCGCGCGGACCTCGTCGGACAGGAACGGCGCGGGGGCCTCCTCGACGAGCTTCTGGAAGCGGCGCTGCAGCGAGCAGTCGCGGGTGCCCGCGACCACGACGTTGCCGTGCTTGTCGGCGATGACCTGCGCCTCGACGTGGCGGGCCTTGTCCAGGTACTGCTCGACGAAGCACTCTCCGCGACCGAACGCGGCGGTCGCCTCACGCACGGCCGAGTCGTACAGTTCCGGGATCTCCTCGATGGAGTGCGCGACCTTCATGCCGCGGCCGCCGCCGCCGAAGGCCGCCTTGATGGCGACCGGCACGCCGTATTTCTTCGCGAACTCGACGACCTCGCTCGCGTCCTTGACCGGGTCCTTGGTGCCCGCGGCCATCGGCGCCTTCGCGCGCTCGGCGATGTGCCGCGCGGTGACCTTGTCGCCCAGGTCGCGGATGGACTGCGGCGACGGGCCGATCCAGATCAGCCCGGCGTCGATGACGGCCTGGGCGAAGTCGGCGTTCTCGGAGAGGAAGCCGTAACCGGGGTGGATGGCGTCGGCGCCGGACTTGGCGGCGGCGTCGAGGATCTTGTCGAACACGAGGTACGATTCGGCCGAGGTCTGTCCGCCCAAGGCGAAGGCCTCGTCGGCGAGCTTGACGAACGGGGCATCGGCGTCCGGCTCGGCGTACACCGCGACGCTGCCGATACCGGCGTCCTTGGCCGCCCGGATCACGCGCACGGCGATCTCGCCTCGGTTAGCTACGAGTACCTTCGTGATCCGCGCGCTGGCATGGCTGGGCACTGAGCCTCCTGTGTGCATTCTTTTGGTCGCTTCGCCGGGGGATGGGTCGCTGCGCAGGCTCCGCTCCCGTACTCGACAAACTTACGTCTCGGGCGAGTGTAGGCAGTCTGCCAACAGACGCCGAACTCGGCTAGCCCTACTGAACAGTAGGTCGCGGATCACAACGTACGCGGCCTGTGTTTGGGACCGCACCCTGCCCTACCTGCTCCGGGTGCGACGCGCACCACCGCGCGGGGGGACGTCGCCGGGTTCGGCCCCCTTGGCGATCGGCATGCGCACGGAGTTGCCCCACTCGGTCCAGGAACCGTCGTAGTTACGTACGCCCGGGCGCCCGAGCAGATAGGTGAGCATGAACCAGCTGTGGCTGGATCGCACGCCCACCCGACTGTAGACCATCACTTCCTCGGGACCGGTCGAATCGCCGTAGACCTCGTCGAGTTCGGCCCGCGAGCGGAATCGCCCGTCGGCGGCGAGCGCTTCGGTCCACGGGATGTTGGACGCGCTGGGGATATGGCCGCCACGCAACGCCGCGTCCTCGGGGGCGCCGGGCCGCATGGTGCGCGCGCCGGAATACTCTTCGGCCGAGCGCACATCGATCACCGGCTTGCCCAGGTGCGCGAGCACGTCCTCGCGGAAGGCGCGGTAGGTGCTGTCGTCGCGGCGCACGGCCGGGTAGTCGCCGCGCACCGGGTAGTCGGGTTCGAACGTCGTGTCGCGCGCCTCGGAGATCCAGGCCGCGCGCCCGCCGTCGAGCAACCGCACGTCCTCGTGCCCGAACAGGGTGAACACCCACGCCGCGTGGGCCGCCTGCGTGTTGCCGCGATCCCCGTAGATCACGACTGTGTCGTCACGTTCTATCCCTTTGGCGCGCATCAGTTCGGTGAAGCGGGTTCCGTCGATATAGTCGCGCGTGACCGGATCGTTCAGATCGCTTCGCCAGTCCAGTTTGGTGGCGCCCGGAACGTGCCCGATGTCGTAGAGCAGCGTGTCCTCGTCGGCCTCGATGATCTTGAGTCCCCGCGCGCCTATGTTTGCCGACAGCCACTCCGTGGTTACTAGTCGGTGAGGATGTGCGTAGGAACCGAGTGAGGGATGAGGGTCCGGGGCGACGGGCACGGTGTCTGGGTCCTTCACGCATGGGTTGACGGTGATGGCAGCGATTCGGGGTCTCACAGCGATGGTAGGTGTGAGGCGACAGTGACTCTCGTTTCAGATCACAAATCGGATGAGGGCTGAATAAAGGGCACCTACATCCGATAAAGTCTCCCGGGAGGAGGGGTGAGCTATGTCCGATTCTTGGCCGCGGCGGCGACTGCTCGCGATCCTACGTGGCGCCAGCGAGCCTCTCGACGCCCAGGAACTGGCCAGAATCACCGGACAGCACGTCACCACGGTCCGGTTCCACCTCGATGTGCTCACCAGAGAATCCCTGGTCCGGCAGTTCCAGCAGCCGCCGCGCGGCCGCGGGCGTCCGCGCATCGGATACAGCGCGGTGCAGCGATCGGTCGGCTACCAGGATCTGGCGCAGGTGCTCGCCGACCAGCTCGGCCCCGATCCGCGGCGCAGATCCGAGGCCGCGGTCGCGGCGGGCCGGGCGTGGGGCTCCAGACTCGACGTCGGCGACCATCGAGTGGAGTCGCTGGAGGACGCCAAGGACCTGACCATCACGCTGATGTCGGAACTGGGCTTCGCGCCCGAGCGTGATCCGTCCGCGGAGACCGAGGGGAAGGTGCTGATCCGGCTGACGGCGTGTCCGCTGCGCGAACTCGCGCGCACGCACTCCGAGGTGGTGTGCGGCGTGCACCTGGGTCTGATCGAAGAAGTGCTCGACCGGGGCGGCGCGCGCGGCGCCATCGATGTGCGGATGCATCCGTTCGTGGAGCCGGAGCTGTGCGTGGCCCGACTGGAACTCATCGCCGCGCGGCGCGCGGAGACCGCGGAGGCGGCCACGATGCCCGGAGGCGGTGACGCGGAGGCGTTGACCGCGTCGTCAGGCCGTGTGGCCCCACAGTTGCGTAACGCCGATCCCAACATCGCCAAGCAGTCGGCGCAGCAGTGGTAGGCCGATGCCGATGACACTGGAGGGGTCGCCATCGATGCGATCGACGAACCAGCCGCCGAGCCCGTCGAGGGTGAACGCGCCCGCCACCTGGAGCGGCTCGCCGGTCGCGATGTAGGCGTCCAGCTCGTCCGGCTCCGGTTTGGCGAAATGCACGGTGGTGCTGCTGCAATCGACCGCCTCGGCGGTGATCTGGCCGTCCCGCATCCGCAGCACACAGTGACCCGTGACCAGATCGGCGCTGCGCCCGGCCATGTCGCCCCACCGCGCGCGGGCGACCTCCGGTGTGTGCGGCTTGCCCTGCAACTCGCCGTCGACGAGCAGCATCGAATCGCAGGCCACCACAACGCAATCGGCGGCCAGTTCGGGGATGTCGGCGGCCACGGCGGCCGCCTTGGCGCGCGCTAGTTCCACCACTACCACCTGCGGTGACGTGCCCTCCGGGAGGGCGGCGGCGACCGCGTCCTCGTCCACGGCGGAGACCCGGACGATCGGGTCGATGCCCGCCGAGCGGAGAACCTCCCGGCGGGCCGGGGACGCGGAAGCCAGGATCAGCCGGGTCACCCGCGCAGGTGGGACAGCTGGGGGAAGGCGTACGGGGAGAACGGCGAAGCGCCGCGGTGCATCAGCGTGGGACGGCCCCACATGTCGGGCGGGCCCGCGGGGCCGGTCGGCGCGCCGCTGTTCGCGACCGCGGACAGCACGCACACCAGCGCGGCGAGCTCCTCGTCGGTGGGTGAGCCCTTCACGACACGGAAGAACGGCTCAGCGGTGGCCTCGGTGGGTGGCGCGGCCGCGTCCGAGGTGGACGCACCGACCTCGTCCGCGATCGGGTCGACTGTGAGATCCAGTTCGACGGCGCTCAACACATCTTCTTCTGCCACGGTCGTCACAGTGCCAGGTCCTCTCTTCGCCTCGATCAGGTGAACTGATGAGGCTGTTCCCGTTTTCCGACAAGCTATGGATGAAGCGATCATCCTCGGATTCACTTGTTGCGTCTTTGCAACAAGGCGGTACACGCCAGGGTAAGTGGTACCGAGCCTGATGCCACCCTTTGTGCGCGGCCTATCGAGGGTATCGCTCGATCACAGCGGGATGTTGCCGTGTTTCTTCGGCGGAAGGGTCACCATCTTGCGCTCGAGCAGTCGCAGCGCGGACACGATCTGGCCGCGCGTGTGCGACGGCGGGATCACCGCGTCCACGTAGCCCCGCTCGGCGGCGACGTACGGGTTCACGAGCGTGTCCTCGTACTCGTTCTGGAGCTCGAGCCGCAGCGCATCGACGTCTTGCCCGTCCTTGGCGGCCTGCTGCAACTGCTTGCGGTAGACGAACCCGACGGCGCCGGAAGCGCCCATGACGGCGATCTGCGCGGTGGGCCAGGCGAGGTTCACGTCGGCGCCCATGTGCTTGGAACCCATGACGTCGTAGGCGCCGCCGTAGGCCTTGCGGGTGATGATCGTGATTTTGCCCACAGTGGCCTCGCCGTAGGCGTAGAGCAGTTTCGCGCCGCGCCGGATGATGCCGTTGTACTCCTGCCCGGTGCCGGGCAGGAACCCGGGCACGTCGACCAGGGTGATGATCGGGATGTTGAACGCGTCGCAGGTGCGCACGAAGCGCGCGGCCTTCTCCGAGGCGTCGATGTCCAGGCAGCCCGCGAACTGGGTGGGCTGGTTGGCCACGATGCCGACGCTGCGGCCGTCGATCCGGCCGAAGCCGACGATGACGTTCATCGCGCGCTCGGCCTGCACCTCGAGGAACTCGTCGTCGTCGAGCAGGCGACGGATCACCTCGTGCATGTCGTAGGGCTGGTTCGGCGAGTCCGGGATGATCGAGTCCAGCTCGAGGTCCTCGTCGGTGAGCGAGTCCTCGATCGCGCCGGGGATCGGGTCGGTGGCCGGGAACCGGGGCGCCTCGGCGCGGTTGTTGCTGGGCAGGTAGGACAGCAGGTCCTTGACGTAGTCCAGCGCGTCCTGCTCGCCGGAGGCGACGTAGTGCGCGACGCCGGACTTGGTCATGTGCGTGTGCGCGCCGCCCAGGTCCTCCATGGTGACGTCCTCGCCGGTGACCGTCTTGATGACGTCCGGGCCGGTAACGAACATCTGGCTGGTGCCGTCGACCATCACGACGAAGTCGGTGAGCGCGGGGGAGTAGACGTGGCCACCGGCGGCCGGGCCCATGATCAGGGAGATCTGCGGGATCACGCCGGAGGCCTGGATGTTGCGGTGGAAGATCTCGCCGTAGAGGCCGAGGGAGACCACGCCCTCCTGGATGCGCGCGCCCGCGCCCTCGTTGATGCCGATCAGCGGGCGGCCGGTCTTCAGCGCCAGGTCCATCACCTTGACGATCTTCTCGCCGTAGACCTCGCCGAGGCTGCCGCCGAACACGGTGACGTCCTGGCTGAAGATGCACACGTCGCGGCCGTCGATGGTGCCGTAACCGGTCACCACGCCGTCGCCGAGCGGACGGTTGTTCTCCAGGCCGAAGTTCACGCTGCGGTGGCGGGCCAGTGCGTCGAGTTCGACGAACGAACCCTCGTCCAGCAGGGCGAGGATGCGCTCGCGGGCGGTCATCTTGCCCTTGGCGTGCACCTTGTCGACCGCGGCCTCACCCATCGGGTGCTTGGCCTCTTCCAGCCGATTGCGCAGGTCAGCCAGCTTCCCAGCGGTGGTGTGGATATCGGGGGAGCCCGCCGGACCTGACGCGGGCTGCTGCTGGACACTCGTCATGGCTCCGGAGTGTAACCAGTACCAGTGCGTCCTTCTAACCCAGACGGTGCTACCGGCGAGTAGAAAACCGCAGCTAGATCAAATTTCGCAGGCAAACTTCCTGGTCGGTAGCAGGGTCGGGACGGCGGAAAATGAGTATCGTCGGCCGGTCGTGTCCGGATAGCCTGAGGACGACGAATTTCCGGCGCAGGGGAGGAGCGCGTCATGTGGGAATGGGGTAGAGCGTTCGCCGAATACGCCGCCGCCGCGGTGTGGACGCCGAGCACCGAGATGGCGCCGAAGTACGGCGATCCGGAGGAATGGGCCCGGACCGCCGAAGGCGAGCCGGAGGAGGGCGACGGCGCGAGCATCGCGGCACGCGACCCGATGGCCGGCGCGTACGACCTCGTCGGGTAGCGCAGTGGCCTGCGAGTAGCCTGCCGGTGTGCAGAGGCCACCGTTGGATGCAGAGCAGTTGCGGCGCAGCGCCGTCGAGTCGCCCGAACTGTCGTTCTTCTCGCGAATCGACGTGGTCGAGTCGACCGGGTCCACCAACGCGGATCTGATCGCACGGGCGGCCGATCCGGCCGCCGACCGCGTCGTTCTGCTGGCCGAGACCCAGGTCCAGGGCCGTGGCAGGCACGCACGGCCCTGGGTGAGCCCGCCGCGGGCGCAGCTCGCGATGTCGCTGCTGGTGCGCCTGCCCGGCATCGGCCCTGCCTCGCTGGCTTGGCTGGCGCTGCTGACCGGCGTCGCCGTGGTGGACGCCCTGCGCACCACGGCGGGCGTGGCCGCGGAACTGAAGTGGCCCAACGACGTGCTGATCGACGGACGCAAGGTCGCGGGCATCCTGGCCGAGGTCGCCGCGAGCGCGGGCGGCGGCGCGCCCGCCGTGGTGATCGGCCTCGGGCTCAACGTCACTCTCACCGAGGACGAGCTGCCGGTGCCGCACGCCACCTCGCTGACCCTCGCCGGCGCGCGGCAGACCGACCGCACGGTGCTGGTGCGATCGCTGCTGACCGAGTTCGCCCGTCGCTTCACCGCCTGGCGCGACGCGGACTGGGCGATCGATGAACTGTCCGCCGCCTACCGCGAGCGGTGCGCCACGATCGGCACCGAGGTGCGTGCCGAGCTGCCCGGCGGCCGGGAGCTGACCGGCGTCGCCGCGGGCGTCGACGGCTACGGCCGCCTGCTCATCGGCGACGAAGCGGTGTCCGCGGGCGACGTCACGCACCTGCGTGCCCAGTACTGAGCGTTCGAACCCTTGCGCGGTGTGTCTCAGACGTAGTGGCCGATGCCGCGCGCCGCATCGCGGGCGAGCGAGCGATCGCGCTGCTCTTCGAACTTGATCACGTTCTTGGACAGTTTCTCCACGAACTCGCCGAGTTCCTCGCGCGCCTGCTCGCCGCGCGGCCCGAAGTCGTTGCGATCGAAGACGTTCCACTGCTTGAGCACCGGCTGGACGACCTCCTCCAGATGCTGGCGCAGATCGTAGATGCCGTGCTTGGCCATCAGCACGCCGTAGCGGCGGAAGTTGGGCATCCCGGCGCCGGGCATCAGGAAGTTCGTCAGGATCCGGGTGATCGCGGGCAGCGCCTGGTCGGGCGCCAGGTCCAGCGCCGCGCCGCACAGGTTGCGGTAGAAGATCATGTGCAAGTTCTCGTCGGCGGCGATGCGCTGCAGCATCCGATCGGCTACGGCGTCGTTGCACGCCTTGCCGGTATTGCGATGTGACACACGGGTAGCCAGTTCCTGGAAGGTGACGTAGGCGACGCTGGCCAGGAATCCGCCCCAGCCCTCCGGCGACTGGACGCCGTTGCTCATGTGGATCATCCTGGCCTCTTCCAGGGCGACCGGATCGACGGCGCGGGTGACCACCAGGTAGTCCCGCATGGCGATGCCGTGGCGGTTCTCCTCCGCGGTCCAGCGGTCCACCCAGACGCCCCACGGGCCGTCCTCGGAGAAATTCTGCGCGATCTCCCGGTGGTAGGAGGGCAGGTTGTCCTCGGTGAGCAGATTGGTGATCATGGCCACCCGGGCGACCTCGCTGAGCTTCGATTGCTCCGGCGCCCAGTCCACGCCGCCCAGGGCGGCGAAATTGCGGCCCTGGGTCCACGGAACGTAATCGTGCGGATTCCAGTCCTTCGCCATGGAAAGGTGCCGATTCAGATTCTCCTCGGCGACCGGTTCGAGTTCGGTCAGGATTTGCAGCGGGGTCAGGTCCTTGGTCACGCGTTCCTCCACGGTCGTAATCGACGATGATGGTGAGCCGGGCGTTGCGCGATACAGACAGCCACTGCGCGGAATCGTCACACGCAGGCTGCCGATTGTGCAGCATGACGCGCTGCGGTGTCAGCCGTTCCGGCAACATCACGCGGTAGGGTTTTCGGCATGGGTTACCCGGAGGATGTGCTGGCGCCCGACGAACGGTTGCTGCTGCATCGCCATCCGCATTGGAAAATGCTTTTCTGGCCGATCGTGACGCTCATCGTCGCCACGGCGCTGGCCGGTTTCGCAGGGGGGCTCGCTTCGCAGAAGGCCGAGGGCACCGCACGCTCGGCGCTGCTGGGCACGGTGCTCGTGGTGTACCTGGCGATTCTGCTGTGGCGTTGTCTCGCACCGGTTGTCAGCTGGAAGTCGACGCATTTCATAGTCACCGACCGGCGGGTGCTGGTGCGTCAGGGCGTGATCACCCACAGCGGCATCGACATCCCGATGAGCCGGATCTCCAGCGTGCAGTTCCGGCACGGGCTGTTCGACCGGTTGCTCGGCACCGGAACGCTGGTGATCGAGTCGTCCTCCTCGGAGCCGCTGGAGTACGACGACATCCCGGCCGTGCAGCAGGTGCACGCGCTGCTGTACCACCAGGTATTCGAGGTGGAGCGGCACCGGGACGGCCGGGACGAGCGCTGGGACGACCGTCGCAGCTACCGGTGAGCCCGTAACCTGGGCGTATGACCGCTGTACTGCTGGCCGAGGACGACGAGGCCATCGCCGCCCCGCTGTCGCGCGCACTCGGCCGCGAGGGCTACTCGGTGACCGTGGAGAGTTTCGGTCCCGCCGTGTTGCAGCGGGCTCTGGAAGGCGGCCACGACCTGCTCATCCTCGATCTCGGACTGCCCGGCATGGACGGGCTCGAGGTGTGCCGTCAGGTGCGCGCCCGCGGCGCGGATCTGGCCGTGCTGATGCTCACCGCGCGCACCGACGAGGTGGATTTCGTGGTGGGGCTGGACGCGGGCGCCGACGACTACGTCGGCAAGCCGTTCCGGCTCGCCGAGCTGCTCGCCCGGGTGCGAGCCTTGTTGCGGCGCAGCGGAATCGGCGACGACACGGTGGAGGTGGGCGGTATCCGCCTGGAGCCCGCCGCGCGCCGCGTCCTGGTCAACGGCATCGAAATAGGTTTGGCCAACAAGGAATACGAGCTGCTCAAGGTGCTGATCGATCGAGCGGGCCAGGTGGTGCCGCGCGAGACGATCCTGCGCGAGGTCTGGGGCGACGCGGAGCTGCGCGGTTCCAAGACCTTGGACATGCACATGTCCTGGCTGCGCCGCAAGATCGGCGACGAGGGGCCCATGGCGGAACGGCGCATCGTCACCGTCCGCGGCGTCGGATTCCGGCTGAACACCGACTGACGTGCGCCGCCGGATCCTGCGTTCGATGCTCACCGTGCTGACCCTCACCACGGTGGTGCTCGGTGTGCCGCTGATCTACACGGCGTGGTTGTGGGTGGAGGACATCACGCGCAACGACTTGCAGAACCGGCTGGACCGGATCGCCGCGGAGATCATCGCGCAGGAGCGCGACGGCATGGTGTCCGGCGAGCTGGACATCCGCTCGGTGGCGCCGCTGGTGCCCGAGGACGGCAGGCTGACCATCGTCTATCCGTCGCCGACGGACAACGCCTCGCGCCGCGACATCGGGGTGGCCGAGGTATCGGACCCGCTGGTGGAGTCGCTGTCCATGCGCACGTCCGGGTCGCTGCGCCTGGAGGTGCCCTCCGCCCCGATGCACGCGATGCAGCGGCAGGCGGTCGCGGTGGTCGCGCTGGCGGTGCTCGCCTCGCTCGGCGCGGCGGTCTCGGTCGCGGTGGTCACCGCGCGGCGGGTGGCCGATCCGCTGCGGGACGTGGCGGCGCGCGCGGCGCGGCTCGCGATGGGCGACTTCCGGCCCGATCCGCGCAGGCACGGCATCGCGGAACTGGACCGCGTCTCCGACGTGCTCGACTCCGCGACCGTGGAGATCGCCGGACGGCTGCAGCGCGAACATGCCCTGGTGGCGGATGTCTCGCACCAGTTGCGCAGCCGGCTGACCGCGGTGCGGCTGCGTCTGGACGAGCTGTCCGCGCACGCCGACCCGGAGGTGGTGCACGAGGCCGAGGAGGCGATGGCCCAGGTCGACCGGCTCACCGACGCGATCGACGACCTGGTTCGCGCCTCCCGCGACGAGGACGCGGCCGATCGCGATCCGGTGCCGGTGATGGCGGAGTTGCGCGGCGTGGTCGCCGAATGGACCCACCCGTTCACCGAGGCGGGCCGGACGCTGACCCTCACCGGCGACGAGTCGCTGCGCGCCCCGATCACGGGTTCGCGGTTGCGCGAGGCGGTGGCGGTGCTGGTGGACAACGCCCTGATGCACGGCGGCGGCACCTGCACGGTGTCGGTGCGCACGGTGCGGCCGGGCGCGGACCGTGAGCCGCTGGTGTGCGTGGAGGTCGCCGACGAGGGCCACGGGGTGCGCGACGAATTGGCCCCGCACATCTTCGATCGGGGCTTCTCCGCGGGCGGCTCCACCGGTGTGGGGCTGGCGCTGGCGCGGGCGCTGGTCGAGGCGGACGGCGGGCGGCTGGAATTGCAGCGGCGCAGGCCCGCGCTGTTCGCGGTGTTCCTGGGGTCCTCGAAGGTCCGGCCTGCCAACTCGGTGGTGCCCGAGCCGCGCTGACTCAGCTGCGGCCGAGTTCCTCTTCCACGAGGTCCACGAATTCGGCTTCGAGTTCGCTCATTTCGTCGGGAAAGACCCAGCGGCGCATCGCCCAGAAACGGAACGCCATCTGCAGCAGATTGCCGATGACGAAGGCGCTGATGAAGTCGGCGATGTTCTCGACCGTGAAGCTCACGTTGGGCTGGCGCAGGTCGAAGACGTAGCTGGAAATCCACAGCGGCGTGAAGGCCAGCACCACGCCGACGCCGCTGACGCCGAAGAACAGCAGCGCTTCGTGATGACGTTCCCGCCCGCCGCGATTCTTGAACGACCATTCCCGGTTCAGGATGTAGGAGGCGATAACCGCGATGACGCCGGAGATGATCTTGGCCGTCACCGGTTTCTCCGCGAGCACCGTCCACTTGAGTGCGTAGAAGATGCCGCTGTCGATCACGAACGTGGTCGCGCCGACGATCGCGAACTTGATCAGTTCCCGATGCCGGTACGCGATATCTTGCAGCGGCTTGGGGAGGACGCTGACCACGTCGTCGACGAATGACACAAGACCGGAGTGTACCGGTACCGATCATTCGCGCCGGACATGACAATATTGTCCGACGTGAGCGCACGTTCCTTCGATCCATCGGCCATGCCCACCGTCACCATGATCGGGGGCGGCCAGTTGGCGCGCATGACGCACCAGGCCGCGATCGCGCTGGGCCAGCGGCTGCGCGTGCTCGCCGAGAACCCCGACGACCCGGCCGCCCAGGTGAGTCCGGAGGTGGTGCTCGGCAGCCACACCGATCTGACCGCCCTGCGCAAAGCGGCGGTCGGCTCGCACGCGCTGACCTTCGACCACGAGCACGTGCCGACCGAGCACCTGGAGGCGCTGGTCGCCGAGGGCGTCAACGTGCAGCCGCCCCCGCACGCGCTGGTCTACGCGCAGGACAAGCTGGCCATGCGCGTCAAGCTGAGCGCGCTCGGGCTGCCCGTGCCCGCCTTCACGGCGGTGACCTCGGTCGACGACGCGGTGCGGTTCGGCGAGGAGCACGAGTGGCGGATCGTGCTGAAGGCGGTGCGCGGCGGCTACGACGGCCGTGGCGTCTGGATGCCGGAGTCCGCCGAGGCCGCCGCATCGATCGTCACCGACCAGCTCGCGCACGGCGTCCAGCTGCTCGCGGAGGCGAAGATCGACCTTCGGCGCGAGCTGTCGGCCATGGTGGCGCGTTCGCCGTTCGGGCAGGCGGCGACCTGGCCGGTGGTGGAGACCGTGCAGCGCAAGGGGCAGTGCGCGGTGGTGATCGCGCCCGCGCCGGACCTGCCGGAGGACACGGCGGCCGAGGCGGAGACCATGGCGTTGAACCTCGCGGGGGCACTGGGCGTGGTCGGCGTCATGGCGGTGGAGCTGTTCGAGACCACGGAGGGGAAGCTGCTGGTGAACGAGCTGGCGATGCGCCCGCACAACTCCGGGCACTGGGGGATGGACGGCGCTCGCACCGGCCAGTTCGAGCAGCATCTGCGGGCCGTGCTGGACTATCCGCTCGGCGACACCGCGCCGCTGGCGCCGGTCACCGTGATGGCGAACATCCTCGGCGCGCCGCAGGCCCCGGCGATGTCGATGGACGAGCGGCTGCACCACCTGTTCGCCCGGATTCCCCAGGCGAAGGTGCATCTGTACGGCAAGGGCGAGCGTCCCGACCGCAAGATCGGGCACGTCAACATCCTCGGCGACGACGTGGCCGAGGTACGGGAGAAGGCCGAGCGGGCGGCGCACTGGATGTCGCACGCGGTATGGACCGATGGATGGGATCCGCATGAGTGAAGCAGGGGCCGTGACCCCGGCGGTCGGCCTGATCATGGGCAGCGACTCCGACTGGCCGACCATGGAGGCGGCCGCCGAAGCGCTGGCCGAGTTCGGGATTCGCTTCGAGGTGGGCGTCGTCTCGGCGCATCGGACCCCGCAGCGCATGCTCGACTACGCGCGGGACGCGGCCGGTCGCGGGTTGAAAGTCATCATCGCCGGGGCGGGCGGCGCGGCCCACCTGCCCGGCATGGTCGCCTCCGCCACTCCGCTGCCCGTGATAGGCGTGCCGGTTCCGCTCAGGTACCTCGACGGCATGGACTCGCTGCTGTCGATCGTCCAGATGCCCGCGGGCGTGCCCGTCGCGACCGTCTCCATCGGCGGCGCCCGCAACGCGGGCCTGCTCGCCGCCCGCATCCTCGCCGCCCACGACCCGGCCCTGCGCACCCGCATGGAACAGTTCCAGGCCGGGCTGGAGCAGATGGTGCTGGAAAAGGACGACGCACTGCGCACCAAGCTCCTGGGCTGAGCCGCGGCATGTTCCAGCGTGGAGAACTTGCTCTCGCGGCCGCTGACTACGGTGTGAGGTCGTGACTACAGGGGATATCGCTCGGACGCGGGGAGGCGACGACACCGCGCATTTTCGGCTCACGGTGGTGGATCAGGCGTTGCGGTTGTTCGCCGAGAAGGGGTACGAGGCGACGACTGTCGACGAGATCGCGGAGGCCGCCGGGATCTCCCGGCGGACGTTCTTCCGGCAGTTCCGGTCGAAAGAGGACGTGATCTTCGCCGATCACGAGTCGCAGCTGGCGCAGGCGGCGGAGTTCCTGTCCGCGTCGCGGGAGGACCCGTGGGAGGCCGTGTGCGCGGCGGTGGTGCTGGTGTTCGAGCGATTCACGCAGTGGCGCGAGATCGCGGCGCGGCGGTATCAGGTGGTGCGCCGGGTGCCCGCACTGCGGGAGCGGGAGATCGTGACGGTGTTCCGCTACGAGCGCTTGTTCACCGACTACCTGCGTGAGCGGCTGCCCGAGGTTCCCGATCTGGCGCGGGTGCAGTTCACCGCCGCCGTGACGGCCACGCACAACTACCTGCTGCGCCGGATGGTGCGCGGCGAGTCGGACGCGGGCGCCGCGGACCTGCGGGTGGAACTGTCCGCGATCCCGCGCGGCGCCGGGCGGGCTGCGAATGCCGACGAACTGGTCGTCGCGGTGTTCCCGCGCGACGCTCCGCCCAGGCAGATCGCGGATTTGCTGGTCCGCAAGCTCGGTACCCTGTGAGCTGGACCGAAGTGCGACCTATCTGACACTGAGTGCCACGTCATCTTCCCATGTGATAGGCGTCCATGTGGGTATACTGAAACAAGATGTGGCACTCAGTGCCGATGCGCTGAATTCACTCGGCGGAAATCAGCGATCACCACCGACGACCAGGAGTGAGCCCGATGGCGGGAAACCCCGATTTCGACCTGTTCAAGCTCGAGGACTTCCACGATGAGCTGCGCGCCGCGATCCGTGCTCTCGCGGAGAAGGAGATCGCCCCGCACGCCAAGGACGTCGACGGCAACTCCCGCTTCCCCGAGGAGGCGCTGACCGCCCTCAACGCCTCCGGGTTCAACGCCGTGCACGTGCCCGAGGCCTACGGCGGCCAGGGCGCCGACTCGGTGGCCACCTGCATCGTGATCGAAGAGGTCGCCCGGGTCTGCGGCTCGTCGTCGCTGATCCCCGCCGTCAACAAGCTCGGCACCATGGGCCTGATCCTGAACGGCTCCGAGGAGCTGAAGCAGAAGGTGCTGCCGGACATCGTCAACGGCGAGATGGCCTCCTACGCGCTGTCGGAGCGCGAGGCGGGCTCCGACGCGGCCGGCATGCGCACCCGGGCCAAGCAGGAGGGTGACGACTGGATCATCAACGGCTCCAAGTGCTGGATCACCAACGGCGGCAAGTCCTCCTGGTACACCGTGATGGCGGTGACCGACGCGGAGAAGGGCGCCAACGGCATCTCCGCCTTCCTGGTGCACAAGGACGACGAGGGCTTCGTCGTCGGCCCGCTGGAGCACAAGCTCGGCATCAAGGGCTCGCCCACCGCCGAGCTGTACTTCGAGAACTGCCGCGTGCCGGGTGACCGCATCGTCGGCGAGCCGGGCACCGGCTTCAAGACCGCGCTGCAGACCCTCGACCACACCCGCCCCACCATCGGCGCGCAGGCCGTCGGCCTCGCCCAGGGCGCGCTGGACGCGGCCATCGCCTACACCAAGGACCGCAAGCAGTTCGGCAAGTCGATCGCCGACTTCCAGAACACCCAGTTCATGCTCGCCGACATGGCGATGAAGGTCGAGGCCGCCCGCCTCATGGTCTACACCTCGGCCGCCCGCGCCGAGCGCGGCGAGCAGAACCTCGGCTTCATCTCCGCCGCCGCCAAGTGCTTCGCCTCCGACGTCGCCATGGAAGTCACCACCAACGCCGTCCAGCTGTTCGGCGGCGCGGGTTACACCACCGACTTCCCGGTCGAGCGCATGATGCGCGACGCGAAGATCACCCAGATCTACGAAGGCACCAACCAGATCCAGCGTCTGGTGATGAGCCGCGCGCTGCTCAAGTGAGCTTTTCCTGGATCACCGGAGGTTCGGGCGTGCCTGCGCACGCTCTGCGGCCGTCTCCAGGCCGTGGAGGAGCGCGGGCCGCCCGAACATGCTGTCGATAGAGTCCGCGCTCGCTCGCAGCTCAACGGCCCCGATCAGCGGTAGCGGCTGCTTCGATCACTCGTAGTGGTAGCGGCATGCGATGATCACGACCGAGTCGTCCTCGATGACGTACACGATCCGATGTTCAGTCGTGATTCGTCGCGACCAATAGCCGGCCAAATGGTGTTTCAAAGCTTCCGGCTTCCCGATCCCTTCGTAGCCGTTGCGCTTGATGTCCGCAATCAGTGTGTTGATCCGGCGCAAGATCCTCTTGTCGTTGGCCAGCCACCACTGGTAGTCGTCCCAGGCGGGATCGGTAAACGTCAGTTTCACGCGCTCGCCTTGCCGGGCGTTACGTTGCCTTCGGACCCCTCGTCAACGTCTACTAGCTCTCGAGGCGTTGCGCCGCCGCCGCGATGTTCGGCTATGGACCGTTCGAGGTGCCGTGCATTAGCCGGACTGCCGAGCAGATACGCGGTCTCTTGTAGCGCTTGATACTCGCTGAGCGCGACAACGACGGCAGGTTCGTGGCCCGCCCGAGTGATCACCACCTCTTCGAGGTCTTCGGTGGCACTGTCGAGAACCGATGCGAAGTTGGCTCGCGCCTCGGTATAAGTCATCGGCTTCATGCCTTCACTGTACAGGATCCTGTACAGGAAAAGGGTGGGTGAATCGGCGGACAGCTCTGCTGGTCGCCCGCACAGACCTGCCTCTGGAGCAGACGGCGACCGGCAGTCGGTCCCAGGTGTCCGCCGGACCGCGGGCCGCCCGAACGTCCTATGGAGAGCATGCCAGGACGGTTGGCGGCCACACCTAGCCGCGATAGATCTCGACGTAAGCGTTGGTGGCTACTGCGAACACACCGGGACCCATTCCCGTGCAGCCCGTGGTGATGCGCTGGCCGTTCGGCGTGAAGGGGTAGCTGAGTGCCTGGTAGGGGCCGATGCCGTAGAGCGGGAACGGGCCGCTGGCGTAGAGGCCGACGCAGTCGACACGCAGGACGTAGTTACTTCCTCCGTCGGGTTGGCAAGTCGCCGACGCGCCGAAGAGATCCCGCTCGACGACGCAATCCTGCGGCGCGGCTTGCGCGGCGCCGGAACCGACGATCGCGACGAAGGCCAGACCCGAGACACCAGCGGCCGCGACGCGTGCGGCGGCGACAATCCCCTTTTTCATGAAAGCTCCTTCTGTCTCACGGTGATCTTCGGCCGAGTGTGGCTGAATGTTACTGGTGGGAAATCTGATTCGCGTCGTCCGAGTTCGGACTCGGTGGCGCGAGCCGCCGTTGAGCGGGGTTGTGAGCTGATCGAGCAGGACGGCTATTGTTCGCGAGTCACTTCCCGTGAACGGTCCTGGCCTCGACCAGTGCCGCCACGCTCAACGTTCGGGGCATGAACAGGCGACTGCCTCACAGCCGCTTGCGGGTGCTGCGCCTGCCCCAACCACAACAGTCTTTCCACCTCCGACAGACGCCCCTTTTCGTCCAACTCCCTGAACGCTGCATCCCGCGCCTTGTTCAGGTCCTGCAAAGCGGCCTGCCGTTCCTTATCGGCTGCTGAACGCTCCACGCCGGCAGCCTCGGCCGCTTCTCGGACCGCTGGTTCGCCGGTGTCGGCGGTTTCGCGTCCCTGATACTGGCTGGGCACCGAAAACTTTTGCGCCACCCTTTCGGCGGCTTCTCGCTCGATCCGTGCCCGCTCGTTCTCCGGCGTTCGGCGCGCTTCCCTGGCTTGCGCGGCCTCTGCTCGGGCCCGCCGGTCATGTTCGATCCGCTGCGGCGCATCCGCCCGGCCGCGCGTGGCGGCTTCCCGGAACTGCTGTACCTTCCGAAACTTCTCGGCTCGCTCTTTTGCCCGCACGATCTGGCGTATCTTCGCAAGCCGTTCCCGCGCTCGGTCGGCTCGATGCAGTTCATATGGCCGGACGAGTTCCAATTGCCGAGATACCAGCGACTGGCCGAGCTGTATGGCGCGAAGCGCATCAGCGCGAGAAACGATTACATGCTGAAATCTCTCGCCGAAATCACGCGCCATAGCTTGAAGATCTCTGGCTGTCCTAGGAGGAATCTTCTCACCGGCCACCGTCTCCCATCGACTATTGGCCAGTACTCCGGCGTCCAGGCCTGCTCGCTCTCTTACTAGCTGCTCGCGCGAGTCCCGCTCATTGATCCGCCCCGATTTGCGCTCCACTCCGCGAGTGCTTCGACCTTCGGTGCGGGCATTGTCCAGTACGCGCGGACCTTTGCTGGTTTGAATCCTGAACTGGCGCACCCAGCCCTTTTCGGGCGTTTCTCCCAGCTCGTGCGCCCTGCCCAGTTCGAAGTACAGGCCCTTTTCGTAGTTGGTCAGTCGCCGCCGGATAGCGTCGTAGTCGTCGGGCATGACAGTGCCCACCCCCCGTTTGCCGAGTGTCTATGTGCTCTTGCGGGCTTTGCGTATGTCGCGGGCGGCCGAAGTGATCACGTAATCCGCCATACCGGGGCCGTCATCTTCGAGAAACAAATAATCGGTCATCGAGACCAGGCTTCGGACTTCTTCACCGTTGCCGTCGTGTACTGCCGGGCTGAAATCGGTGTACAGCGGAGCGCTGTTCCATTCCGGACGATTTGTCCATGCCATTCCCGCCCGCCGCACAAAACATTCCCCATAGAATCGAATGAACTGATCCGCAGCTTCTCGATTCTCGGGCGCAAGGAATCCTGTGCGATCGCCGAATAACTGTTTTGCGGCTTCTAGAACGCGCATCGTCAGCGGCGATGTCCACCAATTGTCCGAAAAATCAGCTATGCCCGGAACGGTATCCGACAGGAAATTTTGGATCTGCGATTCCATGCGTTCGGGCGCAACCCAATCCAAGTAGGCCTCCGTTGCGGCGTCGAATTCTATGTCGAAACCCATCTGATCCTCGTCCACTGGCGGAGCCTTCCCTCGTGCAAGCTGTCTCGTAACGGTTTCGAGCATTACAGTGTCACGCCGGTGCGTGTCGCCGGGCAAGTGGCGGGCGGGGTGTCGCTTCATCGCTCGATATACAAGCGTTCGCACGGCAGTCGCGGGTAGCCGTCGGTGTCGTCTGTGGATACTTGGACGGCGTCGTGCCAGTGGCGGGCGCGCCATTCCTGGACGAAAAGGGACGCGGCCGAGACGCAGGCGACGAAATCGAGCCGGGCTCCGTGCCAGAACACCGACAGGTGGACGTCCGGCTCGGAGGGGATCGGGGACGCTGCGCGGTCAGGCATAGGCCGACAGCCGCCGACGGCGCGCGATCTTCTCGGCCACGCAGCCACGGATGCCCGTGACCACTACACGGCCCGAGGGGCGGAATGCCGTGTCCGGCCGCGAGATCCACGCGCGGAACTTGGTTCCTCGATCTGCGGGGCTCGGCAACGCGATCAGCCCGCCGTAGCGGATGATGGACACGTTCAAGCGGAACATCTCGGCGAACAGTGGTACGTCGTCCGGCAGATCCGGCCGGATGATGAACCTCCACCGCTTCGATCGTGGATGCGACAGGATCGGCCCCAACTCGTGGCCGTGATTCTGCATCCACACCTTCACGTGCTGTCCCAGCACGGCGGGCATGGTGATCGCCCAGACCATCCCGGTGCGGACGACGATGCGCCCGATCTGGGGAGGGTCCACGGTCGCGGGGATTCCGCACACCTGCCGGTAGTAGTGGCAGCGAGACAACGGTGTGTCCCCAAACGCTATGTGGCGCATCGACACCTCTGCTTCATCGGAGGGGTTCAGGTGCGCCCGGTTCGCAACCAGCCCTGATCGAGGCCGGGGCTAGGGAGCGAACTACGTTGTGCAGTCACCGTTTCCGCGTACCTCGCCGGGCGCACATTCAGCGAACCACTGGACGTGCTCGATGAACTACGTGAAGATGAGATCTCATCAGCTCCACCAGCATGGTTTTCATCCTGCAATGAGAATTGGCCCGGAGATGAGAAGCCCGGGCCGCCCGAGTGGACAGGACCCTGCATGGCCGAAAGTGGTGGCTCGACCCTTCCTCGCCGTCAGCTCGGCAGGCATCTGCGGAACGGACGCGAAGCGGCGGGATTGACGTTGGCCGATGTCGGCGAGCGGATGCAGTGGAGTGTCAGCACTGTTCAGCGCATGGAGGTCGGCAAGACCGAGCGAATACGCACCGTAGACATCGAGGCGCTGTGCAAGATCTACGACTTCACCGAGGAGTACACGAGCGCACTCGTCGGGCTGGCGAAGCAGGCCAGTGTGAAGTCGTGGTGGCACGAGTTCGGCGACCTGATTCCCGAAAACTTCGATGTGTTCGTGGACCTGGAGGCCACCGCGCGGTCTCTGACCTGGTACGAACCGGAACTGGTCCCGGGGATCTTCCAGACTCCCGCATACGCGAGTGGGCTTATCCGTGCCGGCTATCCGGACGAGTCACCGCTGGAGCACGAGCGACGGGTACACCTCCGACGCAAGCGCCAAGCACTGATCACCCGTAAAACGAAACCCGTGGCAGTGAACACGATCCTTCGAGAGTCTGTGCTACGGGGGATCGTCGGCGACGATCGCGTCATGTCCGCTCAACTCCGGCATCTGGCGGACCTGATGAGTCTGCCCAACGTCAC
>NZ_BAFS01000054.1 GCF_000308415.1 Nocardia asiatica NBRC 100129
CGCGCTTCTGCTCCGGATTCGCGCCCTGGCACGGCGGCATGCCGCGATGCAGGCCCCGGATCAGCCGCACATGCACCAGCTCGGCGGATTCCTCCACCCGCACGGCGAATCCGATGCTCGGGCAGCCGACCGGCCCTGGAATGTGGATCGCGAGCTTGTCGGTGCCGTCTTCGACGTCGTACTCCGAGAACGGCATCGCCGAACTGGGCTCCAGATCCGCGGCATGCGGGAGCACGATCATCGTCCCGCCCGCGTATCGCCGGGGGCCCGGGTCGGCCCGCGTCCCGGCCGCCGCTCCCGCGGCCTGGTCCGGTGTGGCGGGGGCGGCCGGCTCCGCCTGCTGCCCGCACGCGGTCAGCGCCCCGCACACGATGGCGGCGAGGATCGCCGTGCTCCTGTTGAGCAATGCCATCGTTCCACCTTCACACAGCAGCGCGCGGGGGCGGCGGAGGCATCCCGGTGTGGCACGGCCGTATGCCGCACGCCGCGCCGAGGCGCTGGTGTGCGCACCGTCACACGGACCTCGCACTGTGCTTAGGATGTGCCCACCGTGACGCTCGATGATTGCGCATATTGCTCAATAGATTGAGTCAAGGTTGTGCGTTCAGTTCTTCGGGGCCACGATATCGGCAACAAGTGCTCAACGAGGCCCAGCGCCGGACCGGCGCCGAGCGGATGGGTGGATCCGGATGACCGAGCTCGCCGACCGCGATCTGATCGCGGCTCCCTACGACCTGGCCGACCGGTACCGCGTCGGCTCGGGGACCGTCGTCCTCACCGGCGTCCAGGCCATCGCCCGGCAGTTGGTCGAGCAGCACGTGCGTGATCTGCGCGCCGGTCTGCGGGTGGGCACGTTCGTCTCCGGATATCAGGGCAGTCCGCTCGGCGGCGTCGACAAGATGCTGGCCGGAATGCCGGACGTGCTCGCCGAGCACGACATCTCGTTCGTCCCCGGATTGAACGAGGAACTGGCCGCGACCTCGGTGTGGGGCAGCCAGGCGGTGCTGCCGGCGGGCGCCGCGACGCACGACGGCGTCGTCGGTGTCTGGTACGGCAAAGGCCCCGGCCTGGATCGCGCGACCGATGCCCTGCGCCACGCCAACATGTACGGCGCGAATCCACGCGGGGGCGTGCTGCTGCTGGTCGGCGACGATCCGGCGTCGAAGTCCTCCACCGTGCCCGCGGTGAGCGAGCGCTCGCTGGCGGCGCTGAACATCCCGGTGCTGTTTCCCCGCAATGCCCGGGAGATCATCACCATGGGCCTGCACGGGGTGGCCCTCTCGCGCGCGTCGGGCTGTCTGGTGGCGCTGAAAATCGTGGCCGACGTCGCCGACGGAGCCTGGACCGTCGACGGCTCGGTGGGTGACATCGACATCGTGGTGCCCGAAATCGACTTCGAAGGCGCGCCTTTCCGCTACCGGCAGCGTCCGATGGCCGCGCCCGCCGACAGCCTGCTCGCCGAGGCGGATCTCTACGGCCCGCGCTGGGAGCTGGTGCGGGCCTACAGCACGCGCAACGGGCTGGACGTGATCGAGGTCGATCCGGCCCGCGCCACGATCGGCATCGCCGCCACCGGAACCACCTTCGACGCCGTCCGGCAAGCGCTGATCGATCTCGGCGCGGACGACGACGCGCTCTACGACGCGGGAATCCGCCTGCTGCGCATCGGGATGCCGTATCCGGTGGCGCCCGAACGGGTCCGGCAGTTCGCCTCCGGGCTCACTCGGCTGATCGTCGTCGAGGACAAGACCGCCTTCCTCGAGACCCAGATCCGCGACATCCTGTACGGCACCGTGGGCGCGCCCGAGATCGTCGGCAAGCGCGACGGCGCGGGCCGTCCGCTGTTCGCCAGCGACGGCGAACTCACCTCCGGGCGCATCGCCGCACCGCTGCGCCGCGTGCTCGACGGCCACCTCGACCTGAAACGACCTCTGCCGCAGCCATTGTCGCTGGCCGTGCTGCCCGCCAAACGCGCCGCCTACTTCTGCAGCGGCTGTCCGCACAACCGCTCCACCGCCGTACCGGAGGGCTCGCTGGCGGGCGGCGGCATCGGCTGTCACACCTTGGTGACCATGTCCGGCCGCGCCGACAGCAAGGTCACCGGGTTGACCCAGATGGGCGGCGAAGGCGCGCAGTGGATCGGCCAGGCCCCGTTCACCGATGTGCCGCACCTGTTCCAGAACATCGGCGACGGCACGTATTTCCACTCCGGCCAGCTCGCCGTGCAGGCGTGCGTCGCGGCGGGCGTGAACATCACGTTCAAGCTGCTGCACAACGACGTCGTCGCGATGACGGGAGCGCAGCACGCCGAGGGAGCGCTCACGGTGCCGACGCTCACCCACAAGCTCACCGTCGAAGGTGTCCGCCGGATCATCGTCTGCGCCGACGAGCCCCAGCGCTACCGCAAGCGCGATCTCGCTCCCGGCACCCTGCTGTGGCACCGGGACCGCCTCGACGAAGCGCAGCGCGTGCTGCGCGAGGTCCCCGGCGTCACGGTGCTGATCTACGACCAGCACTGTGCGGCCGACGCGCGGCGGCAGCGCAAGCGGGGCACCCTTCCGGTGCGCCGCACCCGGGTGGTCGTCAACGAAGCGGTGTGCGAAGGCTGCGGTGACTGCGGCGTCCGGAGCAACTGCCTGTCGGTGCAGCCGGTGGACACCGAATTCGGGCGCAAGACCCGCATCGACCAGACCTCGTGCAACACCGACTACAGCTGCCTGAACGGCGACTGCCCGTCGTTCGTCACGGTGGAGCTGCCCGACCCGGCGAAGCGGAAGCCGCGCGGAACTCCGCGCGGTCCGCAGCCGCCGCGTCTGCCCGACGTCGTGCACGAACCCCCGACGACCACGCAGAACGTCTTCCTCGCCGGTATCGGCGGCACCGGCATCGTCACCGTGAACCAGGTGCTGGCGACCGCCGCGATGCGCGCCGGGTACGAGGTGGCGAGCCTGGACCAGATCGGCATGAGCCAGAAGGCCGGACCCGTCGTCTCGCACCTGCGTTTCGCCGCCGGAGCGCTGGAGCCCGCCAACCGGCTGGCCCCGGCCTCGGCCGACTGCATCGTGGCCTTCGACCTGCTGGCCGCCACCGACGCGAAGAACCTCGCCTACGGTCGCGCCGCGACCACCGTGTCGGTCGCCTCCACCAGCAAGACGCCGACCGGCGACATGGTCTACGACAAATCGGTCGCCTACCCCGACGAGGCTCTGCTGCTGGAGCGATTGGCGAAGGTGTCGCGGTCGGTACGGTCCTTCGACGCGCTGGCCGCCGCGCAGGTCCTCTTCGGCAATACCGCCGCCGCGAACTTCCTGCTGGTCGGAGCCGCTTACCAAACCGGCGGCCTGCGGTTGCCGCGCGCCGCGATCGAGGAGGCCATCGAGATCAACGGAGTGGCCGTGGCGGCCAACCTCGCGGCCTTCCGCTGGGGGCGGGTGGCGATCGCGCGGCCGGCGGAATTCGCCGCGGCGACCGCCCCGCGTGTGCGCGAACCCGCCGCGACGGCGGTGCCCGAGGATCTGTACGACGGGCTGACCGCCACGGGAGAGACCCGACGCCTGGTGGAGCTGCGGGCAGCCGAGCTGATCGGTTTCCACAGCGTGGCGGTGGCCCGCGACTATGTGCGCACAGTGCAACGCATTTGGGACACGGAGCGGCGAATCACCGACCGCACGGAGTTCAGCGAGCAGGTGGCGCGCGGTCTGTACAAATTCACGGCCTACAAGGACGAGTACGAGGTGGCGCGGCGGCTCACCGATCCGGCGTTCCTGGCCGAGGTCGCCGCGCAGGTGCCCGGCGGGGCGAAGCTGACCTACCGGCTGCACCCACCGATCCTGCGCGCCATGGGACGGGAGAAGAAGATCGGGATGGGGCCGGGCAGCCACTTCGCCCTCCGCCTGCTGGCGAAGGGAAAGCGGTTGCGCGGCACGAAGTTCGACCCGTTCGGGTACGCGCACGTGCGGCGAGTGGAACGCGAGCTGCTCGCGCACTACCGCGCCATGGTGACGAACCTCGCCGACACGCTGGACCGATCCGGTTACGACCGCGCGGTGCGGGCGGCGGCCCTCGCCGACGTGGTGCGCGGCTACGAGGAGATCAAGCTCGCCAATGTCGCGGTCTACGCCGAGCGTTTGCGGGAGCTCGGCATCGAGCCGCCGCGCTGCTAGCGGATGCGCTCGCGCGGCGCCTCCCGGTACCGCGACCGATGGGGCGAACGTCGGCTGATCGTCGCAGCGGCCGAAGACATCGCCGGGTCGACTCACCCGGCGTAACCGGTCACCTTGCCGATCCACTCGATGAAATCCGCGGCGTCTTCGTTGCTGCCGTGGCCCGCGTCCCAGTACATCGCGGCGTCGACATCCTCGCCGAGATTCTCCAAGCTCGCGGCGAGATTGCCCACGATCGTCAGCGACGTATCGGTGTCTTTGGTGCCGACGCGGATCCACCAGTGTTTCGCCCGGGCGGTATTGCGCTGCCGGAGAAAGAACATCGGGTTCATCATGCTGATCTTCTCGGGCAGGTCGCTGTCGAGGCGCACACCGGGGTCGCCGGTCGCTCGCCGCAGGCTGTACAACGTGAAATGCCTGGCTTTGACGGTTCCCCCGCCGAACTCGTTGTTCTCGCCCGAGGACAGGTCGAAGGCGTCGAAGGCGGGCACGCCCTTCTTCCGCTCACCGACGTGGGTGAGGAAGTCCGGCCAGGTGAACTCCGCCCGGTCACCCGCCCACGTGATCCACGTGTTGTCCGCCAGGTAGCTCGAGCGGTCGGCGTCCGGCAGTGCGGTCAAGTACGCGGTGGCCGCCGGTTCGAGGTAGGTCCGCACCAGGTAGCTGCCGTAATTGTCGGCCGTGAGGGGTCCGAACCCGTTCTTGCCCTGCAATTGCAACGATGCCTGGTAGCCCGTGAACGCCGTGCTCAGTTCCCGCGAGGCCGCGGCGTCGAGTTCGCCGGAGCGCAGTGGGTTGGCGCCCCAATTCCACTCGTAGGCCATATCCGCGTGTTCGAGATCGGTGATCGGGCAGTAGGGGGCGGCGGCGAAGACCGCGTCGCCGGCGTCCGCCGCGCCGAGGTCGTTCAGATATCCGTGGTACATCCGGCTGTCACCGGACGCCGCGAGCAGGGCGGACAGCGCGCCCCCCGCACTGACCCCGGTGGCCACGATCCGGTCGGTGTTTCCCGGCACCCGGCCCGAGTTGTGCCGCAGGTACCGGACCGCGGCCTTCAGATCCACGATAGCGGCGGGCGCCACGCCGTAGTACACGCCGTCGGGAGCGACCAGGTCGCGCCCGCGCGCGCCGGAGTCGACCACGACGTATCCCGCGGCGAGGGCGAGATCCTGGTTCCTCCTCCGGTCACCGCCGTCATCCGGCTCGCCGTTCGTCACCGACGAGGACAGATAACCCCCGACGGAGTTGCTCAAGAGGATGGGCGCTTTGCTCGCGTCGACGGCGGCGCCATCGATCTCCACGGGCACGCTGATGGTCAAACTCTGATACGCCTTGTCGACCGGTCTCGCGACGTAGACGATCTCCGCGTAGCGGCGATAGGTCACCTCTTTGTCGCGGTCGAAGGTGGCGACGGTCTTCTTCTCCGTGGTGAACGCGTCGGGGTCGAAGACCAGCTGCGCCTTCGCGCGGCCGTTCGCACCGCAGGCGGCGGCCATCGGCACGACGACCGCCGCCGCACATCCCTTGAGCATCGCTCTGCGCTGCACAGCTCTCTCCTTCGCGTTCGTGGCAAACCACCG
The DNA here is from genome assembly GCF_000308415.1 of Nocardia asiatica NBRC 100129. Classification (GTDB taxonomy): domain Bacteria; phylum Actinomycetota; class Actinomycetes; order Mycobacteriales; family Mycobacteriaceae; genus Nocardia; species Nocardia asiatica. Next base: position 5,744 of record NZ_BAFS01000054.1, read on the forward strand.
GCATCGCGGGCAGCGACGGTGTCGCTGGAACTCGATCGGCATTGTCGCCTGGTGATCGAGCAGGCGAGAGCGAAGAATATCGGCGCTCAGCCTCACATTCGCGCATCTCCGCCGTGGCGCGAGCCGCAATACAGCCATCTATCGGCTACCGTACCGCCGCGCAGAAGGCGGCCGGAGGGCCTCGACCAGCGGGCTTCGCGTGGCGACCGCGTCCTCGACACGTGACCCCGCCCCCTGAGGCGGCGGAGGGATCGCCATAGCGAACGTTCGGCACGTGCTTCCGGAAGTTCTCGGCACGAGGACGACCGAGCACAGAAATGGCTCAGGCCGGAGAGACGGTGATCTCTCCGGCCTGAGCTTGGTAGCGGGGACAGGATTTGAACCTGCGACCTCTGGGTTATGAGCCCAGCGAGCTACCGAGCTGCTCCACCCCGCGTCGTACGGTCAACACTACACAGGGTGGCGCGAACTACCGAATCGCCTGGTGAGACGGGGTGGTTCAGCCGAATTCGATGCCCTGGGCGAGCGGGAGCTCGGTGGAATAGTTGACGGTGTTGGTGGCTCGGCGCATGTAGGCCTTCCAGGAGTCCGAGCCGGATTCGCGTCCGCCGCCGGTCTGCTTCTCGCCACCGAAGGCGCCGCCGATCTCGGCGCCGGAGGTGCCGATGTTGACGTTGGCGATGCCGCAGTCGGACCCGTCGGCGGCGAGGAAGCGTTCCGCCTCGCGCTGGTCGGTGGTGAAGATCGAGGACGACAGACCCTGCGGCACTTCGTTGTGCAGGGCGATCGCGCGATCGAAGTCGTCGTAGGTGAGCACGTAGAGGATCGGCGCGAAGGTCTCCTCCCGCACCACCGCCGTCTGCGCGGGCATGCGCACGATGGCGGGCCGCACGTAGTAGGCGTCGTCGCCGAACCCGTCGACTCGGTCGCCGCCGCAGACCAGTTCGCCGCCGTCGGTCACCGCCTTGTCCAGCGCGGCGCGCATCCCGGTGTACGCCTTCCCGTCGATCAGCGGGCCGACCAGCACCCCCTCGTCCAGCGGATTGCCCACGGGCAGTTGCCCGTAGGCCCGCTCCAGCCGGGCCAGCAGCGGGCCGACGACGTCGCGATGCGCGATCAGCCGCCGCAGCGTGGTGCACCGCTGTCCGGCCGTGCCCGCGGCCGCGAACACGATGGCCCGCGCCGCGAGGTCCAGGTCGGCGGACGCCGTGACGATCGCGCCGTTGTTGCCACCCAGCTCCAGCAGGCAGCGCCCGAGCCGCTCGGCGACCCGCGGCGCGACCAGCCTGCCCATCCGCACCGAGCCGGTCGCGCTCACCAGCGGTACGCGCTCGTCGTCGACCAGCCGCGACCCGACGTCGCTGCCGCCTTGGATCAACTGGTGTATCTCGGGATCCGCACCGGCCTCGTCCGCCGCGCGCCGCAGCAGCGCGTGACAGGCCAGCGCCGTCAGCGGCGTCGTCTCGGAGGGTTTCCACACCACGGTGTCGCCGCAGACCAGCGCGATCGCCGTGTTCCACGCCCAGACCGCGACCGGGAAGTTGAACGCGGAGATCACCCCGACCACACCCAGCGGATGCCAGGTCTCCATCAGCCGATGGCCCGGACGCTCGGAGGGCATGGTGTGGCCGTACAGCTGGCGGGACAGGCCGACGGCGAATTCGCAGACGTCGATCATCTCCTGCACCTCACCCGCGGCTTCGGCGGGGATCTTGCCCGCCTCCAGCGTGACCAGCTCGGCCAGGTCGCTCTTGTGCGCGGTGAGCAGCTGCCCCAGCCTGCGCACGACCGCGGCGCGGACCGGCGCGGGAACGCCGCGCCAGGCCCGGAAGGCCGTGGCGGCCCGGCCGATCGCGGCGTCGACCTCGTCGAGCGAGCTGGAGCGCAGCGTCGTCAGCTGCCCCCCGGTGATCGGCGTGCGGGCGGTCAGGTCGCCGGGTTCCGGTGGTCGCACACCGAATTCGCGCAGCACCGCCTCCGCGCGGGCGGCGAGGCGCTGGGTGGTCTGGTCGTCGAGTACCTCGGTCATATGTTGTTCCGCCGTACCTTTCGGCCGCGTCGCGGCCCGTCTGTCCCACATAGCGGGAGGGTGGAGGTCAGGTTTCGGACACGAGGCGGGTCGGCTGAGTTAGCCTTCGCTGATGGCGGATACACCGGCAAGACCCGTACTCGATGACATCGATCGCCTGCTGATTCGTGAACTGATGGCCGATGGACGGGCCACTCTGTCGAACCTGGCGGAGAAGGCGAGTCTGTCGGTGTCCGCGGTGCAGTCCCGGGTCCGCCGCTTAGAGGCCCGCGGTGTGATCCGCGGGTACACCGCGCACGTCGATCCCGAAGCGCTCGGCCAACTGCTGTCGGCATTCGTCGCGATCACTCCTCTCGACCCGTCGCAACCCGATGACGCTCCCGCGGTCCTGCAGCACATCCCCGGCATCGAGGCGTGCCACTCGGTGGCCGGCGAGGAGAGCTACGTCCTGCTGGTGCGAGTGGCGTCCCCACGGCACCTCGAGCAGTTGCTCCAGGAGATCAGAGCCACCGCCAACGTGCGAACCCGGAGCACCATCATCTTGCAGACATTCTATGACAGATAGGGTTAGCTCGGAATTAATCCGTTTTGTTGTAGAGGTTCCGTAAATTTTTACGTACCCTCAGGGCGTGACCATCGAACTGGAACGCACCCGCCCGGCGGTCACCCCCGCTGCCCGGGTTCGCGAGATCTTGTCGGCGAGCATCCTGGCTGACGGCTTCGACTTGGTTCTCGACCTCAACCGGTCCCTTGGCTGCCGCCTCGTCGACGAACGCGACGGCAGCCCCTACCTCGACATGTTCGGTTTCTTCGCCTCCAACGCGCTGGGCATGAACCATCCCGCCCTCGCCGAGGACGCGCAGTTCCGCGCCGAACTCGTCACCGCGGCACTGAACAAGCCCAGCAACTCCGACATCTACACCGTGGAGATGGCCCGCTTCGTCGAGACGTTCGTGCGGGTGCTCGGCGATCCGCGGCTGCCGCACCTGTTCTTCATCGACGGCGGCGGCCTCGCGGTGGAGAACGCTCTCAAGATCGCGTTCGACTGGAAGAGCAGGCACAACGAATCCCACGGCCGCGCACCGGAACTCGGCACCAAGGTGCTGCACCTGACCGGAGCGTTCCACGGCCGCACCGGTTACACGATGTCGCTCACCAACACCGATCCGGTGAAGACGGCGCGCTTTCCGAAGTTCGACTGGCCCCGCATCAAGTCGCCCTACCTCACCGACGCCTTCGACATCGAGGAGGCGGAAGCGTGCGCGCTGGGTCAAGCGCGGCGGGCCTTCGAGGAAAGTCCGCACGACATAGCGTGTTTCATCGCCGAGCCGATCCAGGGCGAGGGCGGCGACCGGCACCTGCGGCCGCAGTTCTTGCAAGCCGTGCAGCAGCTGTGCCACGAGAACGACGCGCTGTTCGTGCTGGACGAGGTGCAGACCGGCGTGGGCATGACCGGAACCACCTGGGCCTACCAGCAACTCGGCTTGGCGCCGGACGTCGTCGCCTTCGGCAAGCGGACCCAGGTGTGCGGCGTCATGGCGGGCGGGCGCGTGGACGAGGTGCCCGACAACGTCTTCGCGGTCGGTTCCCGGCTCAACTCGACCTGGGGCGGCAACCTCGCCGACATGGTGCGCAGCCGGCGCATCCTGGAGGTGCTGGAGCGGGACGAGCTGATCGAACGGTCCCGTGCGCTGGGCGCCCATCTGCTCGAGCGGCTGGGCGCGCTGGCCGCCCGGCGTCTCGATGTCAGCGAGCCGCGCGGGCGCGGACTGATGTGCGCGATCACGCTGTCGTCGTCCCGGCTGCGGGACGAGGTGCTCACCGCGCTGCGCGAGCGCGAGCACGTGCTGATCCTCGGCACCGGTGAGCGAGGCATCCGGTTCCGTCCCCCGCTCACGGTCACCGGCGCGGAGCTGGACGAGGCCGTCGACGCGCTGGATCGGGTGCTGACCAGCCTCGAATAACGCCCGAAACGGATGATCCGGGCATTTCGGCGTCCTCGGCGTGGGTACGCGCAATCCCGGATGAAGCTCCTAGGCTTCGCAGCCATGTCCTCTCGTCTACACCACTCTGCGAGCAGGTGCGGCGCGTGAACCGGCAGCGCGCCTACCGATGCTGCGCGCCACACCTCGTCATCCCTCTCGTCGTGCTGTCGGCGGTGGCGGGCTGCGCCGCCAGTGACGCGGGCACGGTGGACACCGAGGGAAGCCAGGCCGCCACGACCACCGTGGCGGCCCCGACCACCGCTGCGCCGCCGCACATGACCGATCTGTTGCCCGGGATGCCGCCGCCGCTCTCGCCGACCGACGTGTACGCGGCCAACCGCGAGCTCAGCCCCACCGTGGCCGACCACCGCCCGCTGGTCTACGTGCCCAACAGCCAGTCGAACACGGTCTCGGTGATCGATCCGGACACCTTCCAGGTGATCGACACCTTCCCCGCGGGTGGGGTGGAACCGCAGCACGTCGTGCCGTCCTACGACATGCAGACCCTCTACGTGACCAACGACATGCCGCTGGGCGGCGGCAGCCTGCTGCCGATCGATCCGCGAACCGGCAGGCCGGGCGAGCCCTTCCCGGTCCGTGATCCGTACAACATGTATTACACGCCGGACGGCCGGTACGCGCTGGTCGTCGCGGAGGCGGACAAGTCGCTGGACTTCTACGATCCGCACACCTGGCAGAAAGTCCACGCACTCGCGGTCCCCGACTGCGCGGGCGTCGACCACATGGACTTCACCGCCGACGGGCGCTTCGCGCTGGCGTCGTGCGAATTCATCGGCCGGATGCTGGCTTTCGACGTGGCCGAGCGCAAGATCGTCAAGATGATCGATCTGCCCGGCGGCCGCTCGGGCAAGCCGCAGGATGTGAAGCTGTCGCCGGACGGGCACACCTTCTTCGTCGCCGACATGGCCGCCGACGGCGTCTACCTCTTCGACGCGCACACCTTCGACAACACCGGATTCGTGCCGACCGGCGCGGGAACCCACGGGCTCTACGTCACCCGCGATTCCACCCGGATGCTCATCACCAACCGGCACGAAGGCAGCGTCTCGGTGTGGGATTTCGCGGCGAACGGGCTGGTGCACAAGTGGTTCGTGCCCGGGGGCGGCAGTCCCGACATGGGCAACATCTCCGCCGACGGGCGCGTCTTCTGGGCGTCCGGGCGTCATCACGGCGAGGTGTACGCCATCGACATCGTCAATTGGCAACTGCTGGCGCGCATCCCCGTCGGCAAAGGACCGCACGGACTCACCATCTGGCCGCAACCCGGACGCTACTCCACCGGGCACACCGGCGTCATGCGCTGACCTCGCGGTTCGCCCAGACCCCTACGGGAGGGAGTCGCCGGGTCGCGCCGGTCAGGACGGGACCGGACGCAGCCCCAGACCGCCTTCCACGAAGCGGCGCACAGACGTCAGCCCGGCATCGAGCGCGGCTTCGTAACCCGGGCGTGCCCATCCGTCCACGGTCGCGGTGCCGTCGCTCGCGGGCGTCACCCCGATCTCTGCCACCAGTTCGGCGGTCGTCGGTTCGCAGACCGCCCAGGAGAAGTGCGTTTCCTCCGCCCAGCCCGCGCTGCGGCGGGCCACGTAGTCCGGTTCGGTGATCCCGCCCGTGGCCAGCGCGGGGCGGTCGTCGATGCGGTCGTCCGCGCGCAGGGCGCGCAGATACCACGCGCCCGCGTTGATCTCGATCGGCTCCATCAGCTCTCGTCCGTTCCGCCGCGCCGGTCGCCCGGCCCGGCGAGCAGTACACCCGCGAACACTCCTGTGAATTTCCCGACACCGAGCGACCTCGCTGCGACATGATCGGGTGACCGCGACGTCGTTTTTGCGCTCCGCGCGGTACCGAGGCGAATTTCGGGTAGCTCCATAACAGGAAAAGGCTAGCGGGAGGTTCTATCGAGATGGGCGAGCTATGTTTCGGCCACTACCGCCTCGACCGGTTGCTAGGCAGCGGCGGCATGGGCGAAGTCTGGCTCGCGCACGACACCACCACCGACCGTGCCGTCGCGTTGAAAGTCCTGTCCGGCGGATACGCGGCGGACACGCGATTCCGGCAGCGATTCACCAGGGAGGCTCGGCTCGCCGCCCAGGTGCGCGGGCCACACCTGGTGCCGATCCATTCCTTCGGCGAACTCGACGGCCGCCTGTACATCGACATGGAGTACATCGAAGGCTCCGACGTGGCCGCGCTGCTGCGGCGCCAAGGGCGGCTGGACCTCGGACAGGCCATCGACATCGTGACGCAGACGGCCGGGGCGCTCGATATCGCGCATCGCGCGGGTCTGGTGCACCGCGACGTCAAGCCCTCCAACATCATGGTGACCCCGGACGGCACGGTGTATCTGATCGACTTCGGCACCGCGCACCGCAGCGACCAGCCCTCGATCACCGCCACCGGCAACGTCGTGGGCACGCTGGCCTACATGGCCCCGGAGCGGTTCGACGGCACGGCGGGACCTCGGTCCGACCAGTACTCGCTGGCCTGCGTGCTGTACGAGTGCGTCACCGGGCGCAGGCCGTTCGAGGGCAGCGATCCGCCACAGCTCTTGCGCGCCCACCTGATGCGGATACCGCCGCCCGCGTCCGCGCTGAATCCCGCCGTGCCGCCGGAACTGGACGTGGTGATCGCGCGCGGCATGGCGAAAGACCCGGCTCAGCGCTGGTCCAGCGCGGGGGAACTGGCGTCCGCCGCGTACGCGGCCGTGACGGGCCGCGATGCGACGACGGTCGAGCTCGCCTCGTCGGTGCCGACCACCGTGCTGCCGCCACCCCGCTGGGCCGCCCCGACCGCTGGCTTACCCCGGGCGGTGGCCGCGCCCCGGTCCGGCGGCGCGCCCCGGGCGTGGGCGTCCACCGGTCCGCGCCTCGCGCTGGCGGCTTTCGGCACCCTCGCCGCGGCGGTCGCGGGGACGCTGTGGTTCGGACGGCCCGAGGTAGCCGACGCGGGCCCGGACGCGTCGACGATCCCGTCCGCACAGCGGGAGGACGTGGCGCAACCGGCGCCGCCGTCGCATGCCCCGGTCACGCCCGCGCCGGTGCCGATCTCCGCACCGATCCTGGTCCTGCCCGCCGCTGGGCAGCCGTGCGACCCGGCGGTGGACGTGCACCGCGTCACCGTCGACGGCCTCGCGCTGACCTGTACTCCGTCGGCGGCGGGCCGGGCGAGCTGGCTGCCTCCCGTGGCGGCCCCCACCGGCGTCGCCACGAGCAGCGCCGACGGCGGCGCGAACGACTCCTACCAGGGCTCGGACGACAAGCGCGACCGCGGCAAGCCCGGCCATTCGAACCAGGGCAACGGCCGGGACAAGCCCAAGCCGAACAAGTAGGCCGGACTGTCGCGGAGCACACAGTGGTGTGTGACGCGGGGTGGGGTTACGCTCCGAAAGAGGCCCGTTTCGCGGGATTCGCGCGGTGATCTGCCGATTTTCCGGTCTCCGCGGCGCGGGCCGGGCCGACCAGACGTCGACGGTGACCGGAGGTTCGCGATGGGGGAGGTGCGATTCGGGGGTTACCGGCTGGAGCGGCTGCTCGGCAAGGGTGGCATGGGGCAGGTCTGGCTGGCTTTCGACACGGTGGCGGCGCGCTGGGTGGCGCTCAAACTCTTGCCCGTCGAGCAGGCCGCCGCAGGCGGATACCGCAAGCGATTCGAGCGCGAGGCCGAGGCGGTGGCCCGATTGCGCGACCCGCACGTGCCCAGGATCCACCGGTTCGGCGAGATCGACGGGCGGCTCTACATCGACATGCAATTCGTCGAGGGCGACGATCTGGCGAGCAAGCTGGCGACCAAGGGGCCGCTGCCCCCGGCCGTCGCGGTCGGCATCATCGGCCATGTCGCCGTCGCGCTCGACGTGGCGCACCGGGCCGGACTGGTGCACCGCGACGTCAAACCGTCGAACATCGTCGTCCATCCCAGCGGCTTCACCTATCTGATCGACTTCGGCATCGCACACGGCCTCGGCCGGACGGCCGTGACCACCACCGGCATGGCGATCGGCACCCTCGCCTACATGGCGCCGGAACGGTTCGGCGGCACGGTGGACGGGCGCGCCGACGTGTACTCCCTGGCGTGCGTGCTCTACGAATGCGTCACCGGCTCACGGCTCTACGGTGATACCGACCCCGCGCAGCAGATGCACGCGCACCTGATGGCGGCGCCGCCACGAGCCGGTGCGGTGTGCGCCGCCGTACCCGCCGCGCTGGACGCCGTCATCGCTCGTGGACTGGCCAAGGAGCCGAGCTGCAGATATTCCACCGCGGGGGAATTCGCGGCGGCCGCGCGCGTCGCTATCGGCGCTCCCGCCGTCGACTCGGGAGCTGTGCCGTCGCCGTCCGGCTCGCGCCGTCCGGCGACCGAGTCGTTGGCGGGTGTAGCCGCGGCGAACGAGCTGAACGCGCTTCGTCGCGAGACCGGCGCTTCGGCGAATCCGGCCGTAGGAGAAAGCGATTCGCCGCGACCGGACCGAGAAGTGAATGCGGCGCAGGCCGGCACGCCGCAGCCCGCGAGTGCGGAGCCGGAACCACGGCGAACGCCTGCCCCCACCAAGGTGTTACCGCAGCCAGGGCCGACACCGACGCTCGTGGCCACCAGGCTCGACTGGTCCACGGTCACGCCCGCGCCGAATCCCGCACCGGGCGGGCATATGCCGAATTCAGGTTCGCCGGTGCGGGGATACGCCGGTCCGCAGCTCCCTGTAGGCAATGGTTATCCAATTGCCGGACAAGCCAATTCGGCCTCTCGGCAGTGGTATCAGAACGGTTCGTATGCCGCTGGATCCGCACGGCGGGGACAGCCGAGTTGGCAAGAGCGGTTGGTCGCTTTGCAGGCGCGCGTGCTGCCGCCGAAGCCGGGGCCCGGAGTGCCGCCGTACGGGCGGCCGAGTGCGCCGGCGCGGAAGGTCTTCCCAGCCGTCCAGCGGCCGGGTCGTCCGCCGGTCGCGCAGCGGCGGCCGGGCGTCCCGGTCCCGCGCCGGCGGCCGCGCCGTCGCCGCGGTCTGCTGTCGAAGATGATCGGGGCGCTGGTCGTCGTCTTCCTCGCTCCGTTCGCCTTCGCGGCGGGCTGCGTCGCGTTGATCGCGGCGGGCAGCAGAACCGGCGACGCGGGCACGGCCGCGCCGTCGTTGCCGCCTTCGGCGGTGGCCGTGGAACATCCGGGGCCACCCGGAGACGACGGGGCGCCCGACCCGGTGGTGGGCACGCCCGTTCGCGACGGCAAGTTCGAGTTCGTCGTGACGAAGGTCGACACGGGCGTGTCACGAGTGGGACTACAGACGGCCGCGGGCTCGTTCCTGATCGTCACGCTGGCGGTGCGCAATATCTCCGACGAAACGAAGTGGTTCCTTCCCCTCGGGCAGCGCCTGTTGGACTCGCAGAGCACCGCCTTCGACCACAACGCCACCGCCACGATATGGCAGAACACCCAGCAGCGCCTGGGTTACTCGTTCGAGCTGCGCCCCGGGCAATCCGCGACCACCCAGCTCGTCTTCGACCTGCCCGCGGCCGCCACTCCCGGCCACCTCGAACTGCACGACTTCGTGCTGTCCAACGGTGTCCGGGTCCGTCTCGGCTGATCGGTTCCCACTCCCTGCCGTGCAGGTGACCATCCGCAGCGCGGAGCAGGCGCAGGCCGGTCAGACGGCCGGGAGGACGGCGGAGAGCGCGCCGAGGACGGCTGCGCGGCCGATCTGCAAGGCCGCGGCCAGCAGGGTGGTGTCGCGGGCGGCGCTGTCGATATCGGGCGAGCCCATGGGCGGGTGTATCTGCAGCACCGACTCGCCCAGCGCGGCGAGCGCCCTGTCCTCGATGTCTTGCTGGCGCGGGCGTTCGAGCCAGGCCCGATACGCGCCCGGGGCCACCGCGCGCAGATAGCCGCCGCCGACGACCTTGTGCAGGCGCGAAGCGGGCGGCCGCTTCTCGTCCACCCGCCGGGTCCGCAGGACCAGGGCATGGGTGGCGCCCGCACGGACCGCGGTGCGGATCGGCACCGTTTCGGAGAGGCCGCCGTCGAAATAGGCCGAATCGCCCAGCGCGACCGGCGGACCGGCCAGGATAGGC
>NZ_BAFS01000053.1 GCF_000308415.1 Nocardia asiatica NBRC 100129
CGTTAGTGATCTTGTCGAATGGCGCGCCACGGGCTTTGTGAAATGTCCTGTTCGCTCGCGCGGATGCGGCGTGGCGGCCGGTCGGGCGCTATCTTCGCAGCGGATGGTGCCGCCTTCGCGGCTACCGGCGGTCCCGGAGTCGAAGGAGGTGCGCCAGTCCGCCGTGATCGGCTCGGGCCGCTCCGGCGGCGGTTCCTTCTGCTCTGTGCCGCGGTGAACGAGGTTCGCTGCGGCTTTCCGTGTAGTGCCGGTCTGTCCGGCGCACCGACGCCGCGGCGGCGGTGCGCCGGTGACGGCTGACTTTCGAAGGAAATCCGTGTCCAGAGTTCCGTTCAGGATTGCGATCTTGCTGGTGAGCATCGTCTCGCTCGGCCTGCTCGGCCTGCCCGCAACGGCTCAGCCGCTCTATCCCACCCCCGATCCTGACTTGTTCTACTCCGCGCCCTCCGACCTGGCGGCGTTCGCACCCGGCGACGTCGTCCGCACCCGCAAGATCGACACCGGCCCCTACCTCGGGACCGAGGGCTGGCAGGTGGCGTTCCGCTCCACCAACTCCCAGGGCAACCCCGTCATGGGCATCACGACGGTCCTGCTGCCCGCCGGGGTCGAGAACCCGCCGCTGGTCTCCTACCAAGCGCTGATCAATTCGCTCGGCACGCAGTGCAACCCGTCGCGCTCGCTGTTCAACGGTGAACTGCAGGACGCGGTCGGCGCCATGTTGCCGATCGGACGCGGCTGGGCGATCTCGCTGCCCGACTACCTGGGCCCGACTTCCGCCTACGGCGCCGCGCGACTGGCCGGCATGATGACGCTGGACAGCGTGAAGGCCGTCCGCAAGGTCGCCGAACTCGGCCTGTCCCAGTCTCCCGTCGCCATCGCGGGCTATTCCGGCGGCGGCATGGCCACCGCGTGGGCGGCCGCGATGCAACCCACCTACGCGCCGGACCTGCAACTTGCGGCCGCCGTGGCCGGTGGCATCCCCGCCGACATGGAGGAGATGGCGATGTCGCTGGGCTTCGACCCGCATCCCGGGTTCGGCCTCGCCTTCGCCGCGGCGATGGGACTGGAGCGGGAGTACCCGGACCGGCTGCCGATCTCCGATCAGCTCAACGAGAACGGTCTGTGGTTCCGGGAGTTCACCCACGACGCGTGCCGTCGGTTCCTGCTGTTCCACGGCGCCTTCCGCAGCGCCGAGCAGATGGCGGCGTCCAAGAGCCTGATGGACAGCCCGGAGGCGCACGCCGTGCTGCGGGAGAACAGCCTGCGGTACTTCGACGGCGTGCCGACCGTGCCGACCTATCTGTGGCAGGGCCGCTTCGACACGCTCACCTTCTACCGTCCCGTCGCCGAGGTCGCCGACCGGTACTGCAAGGCGGGTGCGCCGCTGCAGTTCCACACCGTCGACATCTCCGAGCACATGACCGCGGCGGTGGCCGGATTCGCCGACGCGTGGAACTACGTGGAGGCCAGGTTCCGCGGCGAACCCGCGGCGACGACCTGCTGAACGCACACTCGAAACGGCCCGGGAGATCCTCTCCCGGGCCGCTTTTCGTTCGGTCAGTCGATGGAGCGCACCTCTCGCTCGTACTCCGCGCGAGCCCGCGCGTCGGCCGGGCGCAAGGCGCGGTCGCCGTCGAAGAGGCCGCGGACCAAGCGCACCGCGCGTTCCGGCGCTGCGGCCAGCGCGATGTCCACCGGGCCGAGGTAGCTCGGCACGGCCACTTCGGCTCTGCGGGTGGCGCAGGTGCGCAGGATGGCGGCGGCGACGTCCTCCGGGTCGACGGTCGGCATGCCGTGGCCGAGCCGCAATCCGAGGAGAGACGGGTGCGCACGGCCGACGGCAGCACGCAGCTGACGCTGACGCCCTGCCCGGCGAACTCCAGGCGCGTCGCCGCCGAGAGACCGACCGCCGCGAACTTGCTCGCCTTGTAGACGGCCAAGCCGGGAATCGGGACCTTGCCCGCCAGCGAAGCGACATTGACGATGTGGCCGCGCCCGCGCTCGATCATGCCCGGCGCGACGGCCCGCATACCGTGGATGAGACCCCAGACGTTGATGTCCAGCGTGGCTCGGCCGACCGCGTCCGGCTCCGTCAGGAACGCCCCGGCGGGCATGACACCCGCGTTGTTGACCAAGACGTCGATTCCGCCCACCGCCGCGACGACCTCGTCCCACTGGTCGCGCGAGCGCACGTCGAGTTCGAACGCGCGCGCCCCGATCGCGGCGGCGGCATCGTCGGCGGCGGGTTTGTCCACGTCGGCGAGCACCATCCGCGCTCCCTTCGCGGCGAACGACGCCGCGGTGGCCCGCCCGATGCCGCGGCCGCCTCCGGTGATCAGGACGCAGGCTCCGCGCAGGTCGATGGCGGGATAACCGGATCCGAGAATCCTCATACGAAATCTCCTCGCTCGAGCGCGCGACGGGTGCTGCGCAGGCTGTGTTCGAAAGTGGCGAGACGGCGACGGCCGTCCGATCCGAGTAGCCGATGCCATCGGGGCGAGCCAACTCGGGTCACCGCCACCGACCGGCAGCAGTCCGCTGGCGGCGGCCAGCAGCGCCTGGCCGGGTTCCGGACCCGGCCGGAACGCCACCCGTCGCGCGCACTCAGGCCGTGAAGTGCAACGTCCATTCGCCGCGATAGTGCAGACGGGTGACGCTGCCGGGCGGGATATCGATGCGCCAGAAGGATTTCGGCGGCGCGTCCAGCGTCACCAGCAGCGCGGCCCGGATGACGGCCGGATGGGTGACCGCGATGGTGGACACCGCCTGCGCCGCGACCTCGGCCATCCAGGTCCTGGTCCGTTCGATCACGTCCACCACCGACTCGCCGCCGTGCCCCCGGAAAGCGGGGTCGGTGAGCCAGGCGTACAGCTCGTCCTGGGGTACCGACATCAGTTCACCGCCACGCCAGGCGCCCGCGTCCAGGTCGCGCAAACGGTTGTCCTCCTCGCCGGGCAGGCCCAGCAGCGCGGCCGTCTCCACCGTCCGGCGCTCGGGACCGGTGAGCACCCGGGGAGCGGTGAGCCGTCCACCTCCGGCCACCGCACGCCGCCCTGCCTCGGTGAGCGATTCGTCCACCGGGAAACGTGCCTTCCGCATCGCCTCGGTCATCCCATGGCTGACCAGGTCGAGTCTGAGCACTTTTTGCACCTGTGGAAGCGTACGGCCCGGCGTCGGCGGCTGTCGTTCGATTGCTCCGGCTTCGCTCGCGAAAACGGCACGGGCGTGCTTGTCGGTGGACCGGTGCACACTTTATCCATGGCCCAGTTCTCCCGCGCCACCCAGGAGTGGTTCGACGGCGCGTTCCCCGCGCCGACCTCCGCTCAGCTCGGGGCGTGGCGGGCGATCGCGGCGGGCGAGCACACGCTGGTCGTCGCGCCCACCGGGTCCGGCAAGACGCTCTCGGCATTCCTCTGGGCGATCGACCAGCTGGCCGCCCGGGAGCAGCGGCCCGAGCGGGCCGGTACCTCCGTGCTGTACGTGTCCCCGCTGAAGGCGCTCGCGGTGGACGTGGAACGCAATCTGCGGGCGCCGCTGGTCGGCGTCACGCAGACCGCCAAGCGCCTGGGCCTCGAGCCCCCCGAGATCACCGTCGGCGTCCGTTCCGGCGATACCAGCGCGGCGGATCGGCGGTCCATGTCGCGCACCCCGCCGGACATCTTGATCACCACGCCGGAGTCGCTGTTCCTCATGCTCACCTCGGCGGCCAGGGAGACGCTGCGGGAGGTGCGCACGGTGATCGTGGACGAGGTGCACGCGATCGCCGGTTCCAAGCGCGGTTCGCATCTGGCGCTGTCGCTGGCCCGGCTCGACCTGCTCACCGAGCGGCCGGTCCAGCGCATCGGGCTGTCGGCCACCGTCCGGCCGCCGGAGGAGGTCGGGCGGTTCCTGGTCGGCAACGCGCCGATCACCCTGGTGGCGCCGCCCGCGCCGAAGACGTTCGACCTCTCGGTGCGGGTGCCGGTGGCGGACATGACCGAGCCGGGCGAGTCCGACCAGCCGGGCTCGATCTGGCCGCACGTGGACGAGGCGATCGTGGATCTGGTGCTCGAGCACCGGTCCTCGATCGTGTTCGCGAATTCCCGCAGGCTGGCCGAGCGGCTCACCGCCCGGCTGAACGAGTCCTACGCGACGCGCCTGGGCGAACCGGTGGCGACCGAGCACGCGACGCCCGCCCAGCTCGGCCCGTCCACCGAAGTGATCCACGGCGCCGGGCCCCTGCTGGCGCGAGCGCACCACGGGTCGGTCAGCAAGGAGCAGCGAGCGCTGATCGAAGACGATCTCAAGAGCGGACGGCTGCGCTGCGTCGTCGCGACCAGCAGTCTGGAACTCGGCATCGACATGGGCGCGGTCGACCTGGTGGTCCAGGTGGAGGCGCCGCCCTCGGTGGCGAGCGGATTGCAGCGGATCGGGCGGGCCGGGCACCAGGTCGGCGAGATCTCGCGCGGGGTGATCTTCCCGAAGCATCGCACCGACGTCATCCACTGCGCGGTGGCCTCGCAGCGGATGACAGCGGGACAGATCGAGGCGATCCAGATCCCGGCGCACCCGCTGGACATCCTCGCGCAGCAGACCGTCGCGGCGTGCGCGCTGGACCCGGTGGACGTCGACGAGTGGTTCGAGGTGGTGCGCGGCACCGGAAGCTACGCCGCGCTGCCGCGCTCGGCCTACGAGTCGGTGCTGGATCTGCTGTCCGGGCGCTATCCGTCCGACGAGTTCGCCGAGCTGCGTCCCCGGCTGGTCTGGGACCGCGGCGCGGGGACGCTCACCGGGCGGCCCGGCGCGCAACGCCTGGCCGTCACCTCGGGCGGCGCGATCCCCGATCGGGGCATGTTCGCGGTGTACATGGTGGGCGAGAAGGCGTCCAGGGTCGGCGAACTCGATGAGGAGATGGTCTACGAGTCGCGCGTCGGTGACGTGTTCGCGCTCGGGGCGACGAGCTGGCGGATCGAGCAGATCACCTTCGACCGCGTGCTGGTGACGCCCGCGTTCGGGCAGCCGGGCCGGTTGCCCTTCTGGCACGGCGACGGGCTCGGGCGCCCGGCCGAACTGGGCTCGGCGCTAGGGGAATTCGTGCGCGCGGTCGCCCACGACCAAGCCGCCGAATCGGCCGTGCCCGCGAGCAAGAAGCCGCGCCGGCGCGAGGGCGGTGCCCCGTCCGCCGCGTCGAGAACCGCACCGGCGCAGGCGCGCCCCGACGGGGCCGAACCCGCTGGGCGCGCGGTACCGGAGCGCGTCGCGGGGCTCATGCGCTCCGCCGGTCTGGACGATTACGCGACCGTCAATCTCCTCACGCTACTGGACGAACAGCGCGCCGCGACCGGACATCTGCCCACCGATCGCACCCTGGTGGTGGAGCGTTTCCGCGACGAACTCGGCGACTGGCGGCTGGTGTTGCACTCGCCCTACGGGCTGCCGGTGCACGCGCCATGGGCGCTGGCCGTCGGGGCGCGGCTGCGCGAGCGGTTCGGCGTCGACGCCGCGCCGAACGCCTCCGACGACGGCATCGTGGTGCGGCTGCCCGACACCACCGACGATCCGCCCGGCGCCGAACTGTTCGTCTTCGAGTCCGACGAGATCGACGAGGTGGTCACCGAGCAGGTGGGCGGCTCAGCCCTGTTCGCCTCCCGGTTCCGCGAGTGCGCCGCGCGCGCACTGCTGCTGCCGCGCCGCGATCCCGGCAAGCGCGCTCCGCTGTGGCAGCAGCGGCAGCGCTCCGCCCAATTGCTCGACGTGGCACGCAAGTTCCCCGAATTCCCGATCCTGCTGGAGACGGTGCGCGAGTGCCTGCGCGACGTCTACGACCTGCCGTCGCTGCGCGAGCTGCTCGGCCGGGTGGGGCGGCGTCAGGTACGGCTGGTCGAGGTGGAGACGGCGACGCCGTCGCCGTTCGCGAACGCCCTGCTGTTCGACTACATCGGGCAGTTCATGTACGACGGCGACAGTCCACTGGCCGAGCGGCGCGCCGCCGCGCTCTCGCTCGACTCGGGGCTGCTCGCCGAGCTGCTCGGCCGGGTCGAGTTGCGCGAACTGCTCGACGCCTCGGTCATCGAGCAGACCGAGCGGGAATTGCAGCGGCTCACCCCGGAGCGGCACGCACGAGACGCCGAGGGTTTGGCGGATCTGCTGCGACTGCTCGGCCCGCTCACCGCCGCCGAGGCCGCCGAACGCTGCGACGAGGACCCGGCCGCCTGGTTCGAGAGCCTGCTCGCCGCACGGCGGGCACTGCGGGTCTCCTTCGCGAACCGCACCTGGTGGGTCGCGGTGGAGGACGCCGCCCGGCTGCGCGACGCGCTCGGGGTCCCGCTGCCGATCGGCACGCCCGCCGCGTTCATCGAACCGGTCGCCGATCCGCTCGGTGATCTGATCGGCCGCTACGCCCGCACGCACGGCCCGTTCGGCACGGAGGCGGTGGCGGCCCGGTTCGGGCTGGGCACCGCGGTCGCCGCCGGCGCGCTGCATCGGCTGGCCGCCGAGAAACGGGTCGTGGAAGGCGAGTTCACGCCCGCAGCAGCGGGATCGGAATGGTGTGACGCGCAGGTTCTGCGCAGATTGCGCCGCCGTTCGCTCGCCGCCGCCAGGCACGAGGTCGAGCCGGTCTCGACCGCGGCGTTCGGACGCTTCCTGCCCTCCTGGCAGCACGTCGGCAGCGGCGAACTGCGCGGCGTCGACGGCGTGGCGGCGGTGGTGGAACAACTGGCCGGCGTGCCGATTCCGGCCTCCGCCTGGGAATCGCTCATCCTGCCCGCGCGAGTGCCCGGCTACACCCCCGCGATGCTCGACGAACTCATGGCGACGGGCGAGGTGATCTGGTCCGGGCACGGCGCCATCACCGCCAAGGACGGCTGGGTCGCGCTGCATCCGGCCGAGCAGGCGCCGTTCACCCTCGCGCCGCCGGACGAGCTCGATCTCACGGACGCCCAAGCGCGCCTGCTCACCGCTCTGGGTGCGACCTTCGTGCCATGGACGCCACCCGGTCCCGTGGCGGATCTCCCGGATCGAGCGCCGGTGCCGTTGGACGAGCCGGATCCGCGTGGTGGTGCGGGCGACGGTCGCGGAGCGCACGGGCGATCGGACGGCACGGGCGGTCACACCGGCAGTGCCGCCGCACCGCACGGATACGGCACGGACGACGGTCGGCCGATCGGCTCTGGATCCGCGGCCGGTGCGGGGCATTCGGCCCCCGGCGCCGGCGCGGAACGACTGATACCGGTTCCGCAGGGCGGTGGCGCGTATTTCTTCCGGCAACTCTCGGACGCCACCGGACTGCTCGACGACGCCGCGGTGTCCACCGCACTGTGGGAATTGGTCTGGGCGGGCGTGGTTTCCGGCGACACGTTCGCGCCGGTGCGGGCGCTGCTGTCCGGCACCACGCGAACCACGACGGCCCACCGCACGCCCCGGCGTGCTCCGCGGGGCCGGGCCTACTTGCCTCGTCCGAGCATGCCCACCCGTTCCGGTCCCCCCTCGGTGGCCGGGCGATGGTCGCTGCTGCCCGAACGGGTGTCGGACAACACGGTGCGCGCACACGCCACCGCGGATCTGCTGCTGGAGCGGTACGGAGTGCTGACCAGGGGTTCGGTGCAGAACGAGGGCGTCACCGGCGGTTTCGCG
Organism: Nocardia asiatica NBRC 100129; assembly: GCF_000308415.1. Lineage (GTDB taxonomy): Bacteria > Actinomycetota > Actinomycetes > Mycobacteriales > Mycobacteriaceae > Nocardia > Nocardia asiatica. The sequence goes on from NZ_BAFS01000053.1 coordinate 7,615, forward strand.
CTGATGTACCGGGTGCTCACCGAGTTCGAGGACCGCGGCCGTTGCCGCCGCGGCTATTTCGTCGACTCGCTCGGCGGCGCCCAGTTCTCCACCACCGACGTGGTGGACCGCCTGCGTTCCTTCGACGCCGAACGCGCCCGGCCCGAGTCCAGGCAGCCGACCGGCACGGTGCTGGCGCTGGCCGCGTGCGATCCGGCGAACCCGTACGGCGCCGCCCTCGCCTGGCCGAAGAGCGACGTCGAGGGCGGGCATCGCCCCGGGCGCAAAGCGGGGGCGCTGGTGGTGCTCGTGGACGGCGAACTCGTCCTCTATTTGGAAAGGGGCGGAAAGACCCTGCTCACTTTCACCGAGGATCCGGACGCCCGCCGTGCCGCCGCCGGAGCGCTCGCCGACCTGGTCCACCGCCGCCGGGTGGACTCGCTGGTGATCGACCGCGTCAACGGCGACACCGTGCACGGCAACACCTTCGCCGGATTCCTCGCCGAAGCGGGCTTCTCCGCCACCCCACGCGGCCTGCGGCTGCGGAGCCGCCCGTGACTGCCCACGGCCACCGCGGCCTGGGCTCGAGTTCGCGGCGCGATCGCCGGATCGGCGCGCCGGAGTCGCCGTATGCCTGAGGGCGACACCGTTTTCCTGACCGCCAAACGGCTCCGCGCCGCGCTGGCGGGAAAGGAATTGACGCGCAGCGATTTTCGCGTGCCGCGTTATGCGACGGTCGATCTGCGCGGACAGCTGGTCGAGAGCGTCGGCAGCTACGGCAAGCACTTGTTCATACGGACACCTACCGTGAGCGTCCACACGCATCTCAAGATGGAGGGCAGCTGGCGGGTATTCCACTGCGGACAGCGCTGGACCAAGCCCCGCGTCGCCGCCCGGGTCGTCCTGAGCACAGCGGAGGTCGAGGCCGTCGGGTTCTCCCTCGGCACCGTCGAGGTGGTGCGCGCGCGTGACGAGCACCGGATAGTCGACCATCTGGGCCCGGATCTGCTCGGGCCGAATTGGGATGCGGCGGAAGCCGTCCGGCGGTTGCGGCGATATCCCGACCAGCCCATCGGCGTCGCCCTGCTGGACCAGCGCAACCTCGCCGGCATCGGCAACGTCTTCCGCAGCGAGGTCTGTTTCCTGCGTCGTGTCCACCCGGCGACCGCGGTCGGCCACGTCCCCGACTTGCTCGCGCTGGTGAACGAGGCGCATCGCATCCTGACCGAAGCGGCCGCGAAACCCCCACGACGGGCGCTGGCCTACGGCCGCACCCACCGGCCGTGCCAACGCTGCGGCACGCCGCTGGTAGCCGACCTGCTCGGTGACACCGCGCCCGACTACGACCGGGTGGTGCAACGAGAACGCGGCATCTTCTTCTGTCCCCGGTGCCAACCGGTGCCCGCCGACTGATCCGGCGTCGCGGATCGAAAAGCGCTCAGCCCTTGACGATTCACTGCCGCCGCCCTAACTTACAACTTGTCAGTTATGACGGGAGGCACCATGGGCGACCCACGGCGATACGTGGTGATCGGCGGCGGCCTGGCCGGGCTCGCCTCGGCGGTCTGGCTGGCGGAGGCGGGCAAGCAGGTCACCTTGCTGGAGCGCAGAGGCCGGCTCGGGGGCCGCGCCCACGCCATGCGCGCCGAGGCGGTGGACGACACACCGGACAACGGCCAGCACGTGATCGCCAGTGGATACGACCATCTGTTCCGCTATCTCACGAGTGTCGGCACGCGGGAATACGTCGCCTTCCCGCACGGCGGCACACTGCGCTGGCCCGATGGCCGCAGCGTCACCATGCGCACCAAGGGAATCGCCGCGTGGCGCACGCTGTCCGGCGCGCATCCCGACGCGAACCCCCTCGAACGCGTGCGCGCGGCCCTCGCCACGCTCCGGCTCGGCTGGCAGTGCCTGCACCAGCCCGCCGACCTGGCCGACCTCACCACCGAACAATGGTTCGACCGGGCCGGGATGCCCGCCAAAGCCCGTGAAGCGCTGTGGGACTGGCTGGCGCTGGGGATCGCGGCGGAGCCGGTGCAGCGGGAATCGGCGAAAGTGTTCGCCGACGTGCTGGCCACCGGCATCCGGCTGGGTTTGCGGCATCGGCGAGCCGTCGACATCGGTTATCCCACCACCGACCTGGACACGCTGTATGTCACCGGGGCGCTGCGGGTCTTCGACAAGCACGGCGTGCGGGTGCGTCATCGGGCCGTGGCCCGCCGCATCCACATCGCGGACGGCAGGGTCACCGGTGTCGCCTTGGCCGACGGCACCATTGTTCCGGCCGACGCGGTGGTGTGCGCGGTGCCCAACTCGAGCATCGGCGGGCTCCTGGACGAACTTCCCGAACACGCCGAGATCTACGCGGCGGCGGACAAACTGGGCTACACGCCGATCGTCAGCACCAACCTCTACCTCGACCGCCCGCTGGGCACCACGGCCGAGTTCGAAGCGCTGATCGGCGGCACCGGCGTCATCGACGAGGTCTTCGACCGCCAGCGGATGACCGGGCGCAGCACCGCGAAAGCCTGGCTGTACTGCCTGACCACCAGTGGCGCGTACGAACAGATCCACAAGTCCAGCGACGAGATCGTCGCCGAGCAGATGGCGCTGCTGCGCCGGTACTACCCCGCGGCCCGAGCGGCGAACGTCGTGCAGGCGCAAGTCGTGCGCATGCCGAAAGCCACTTTCTCGCAGGTCGTCGGAACCCACGCGCTGCGGCCGGCCCAGCGAACGTCGGTGCCCACTTTGGTGCTGGCGGGCGATTGGACCGCCACCGACTGGTCGGCGACGATGGAGAGCGCGGTGCAGAGTGCGGCTCGGGCGGTGGATCTGCTGCTCGAGCTACCTTCGATGGCGTGACCACGGACCGCTCCACGTCCGAGCGCGGCACCGCCGAACTCGCCGATCCGGCACGGGCGCGCCCTAAGCGCCGGATGTCCGCCGCCGACCGCCGGACGCAACTGTTGAACGTGGCGCGCGACATCGTCGCCACCGAGGGCTTCGCAGCGGTGAGCATCGATCGGGTGGCACGCGAAGGGCGGGTGGCCCGTGCGCTGGTGTATCAGCAGTTCACCGATCTGTCCGGGCTCACGTCGGCGCTGCTGGATCGAGAGTCGGCCATCGCGTTCTCCGGTGTGCGCAGCGTGGACTGGGACCACGGGGACGTGGATCGCGTCGGCCGGGGCATCCTCGCCTACCTGCACGCCGCGCCGACCAGCTGGCGCATCATGCTCAGCCCGTTCGACGGCGGGCCGCCCGAGCTGCGCGAACGACTCGCGCTCGGCCGCGCCTACGCCCGCGCGATCGGTGCGCGTCATCTGTCGCGCTACCTCGGGGTCACCGTCGACCCGAACGGCCCGACGGAGCGAATCCTGTTGGCCGCCATGGAAGAACTGGCCCGCCTGCACCTCACCGACCCGATCGAGTACCCGGACGAGCTGGTACTGCGCTATCTGCGCGCGCTGGTCGACTGGGCGATGCGCATGGAAACGCCACCCGGCGAACGCTGACCGCGCGATCCTCCTGCTGCACCTGGTCGGCTTGCAGCCGCCGAGTTCCGTTGATCGACGCGATGGCATGCCGGTCGGCTCACCTTCTGCGGAACCGGCTCGCTGCACTTCACGAACCCGACTGCCCCGACGAGCTGGTACGGCGGCGCTCACGGTATGCCGTGACGGTTCACCCTTCGGACGGCACCGGCTCGAGGATCTGCTGGCGCGGCTCCGGAGCCGCGATCCGCAGGGCATCGGCGGAGGCGTCGTCCGGTTGGGTCTGGGAGTTGACCTCCGCGTCGACCCGCGCCTGATACGTGCGCACCTCCCGGTCGATCTCCTCCTCGTCCCAGCCCAATATCGGTGCGATCAGTTGAGCCACCTGCTCCGCGCAATTGGCCCCGCGATGCGCGTACTCGATCGAGATCCTGGTCCGCCGGGCCAGGACGTCGTCCAGGTGCAGGGCGCCTTCGGCCGCCGCCGCGTAGACCGCCTCCACCTGCAAATAGGACGGCGCGTCCGTGATCGGTTGCAGGAGTTCGGGTTTGTCCTCGGCGAAGGCCATGACCTCCTCGATGAGCGAGCCGTACCGGTCCAGCAGGTGCTTGATCCGGTAGGGATGCACGCCGTAGGTCTCGGCCAGCTGGACCGTCTGGTTGACCAGCGCGAAATAGCCGTCGGCGCCGAGCAGCGGCACCTTCGCCGTGACCGATGGCGAAACCCGGGCCGGGATGTCCTCGGCGACTTCGTCCACCGCGTCGTAGGCCATCACGCGATAGGTGGTGTACTTGCCACCCGCGATGCCGACCAGGCCGGGTGCGACGCGGGCGACCGCGTGCTCGCGCGACAGTTTGGAGGTCTCGTCGCTCTCCCCCGCCAGCAGCGGGCGCAGACCCGCGTACACGCCGTCGATGTCGTCGGGCGTGAGCGGCGTGACCAGCACCTCGTTCACCCGTTTCAGCAGGTAGTCGATATCGGCCTTGGTCGCGGCCGGATGCGCCAGGTCGAGATTCCACTCCGTGTCGGTGGTGCCGATGATCCAATGCGCTCCCCAGGGAATGACGAACAGCACCGAGGTCGCGGTGCGCAGGATGATGGCGGTATCGCTGACGATCCGGTCCCTCGGCACCACGATGTGCACGCCCTTGGAAGCCCGCACGTGGAACCGGCCCCGCTGATGCGACAGGGCTTGGACCTCGTCGGTCCACACGCCGGTCGCGTTGATCACCACATGTCCACGGACCTCACCGGTGCGCCCGTCCTCGGTGTCGCGCACCTTCACGCCGATCACCCGGTCCGCCTCGCGCAGGAACCCCACCACCTGGGTGGACGTGCGGATCACCGCGCCGTAGTGCGCGGCGGTGCGCGCCAGCATCATGGTGTGCCGCGCGTCGTCGACGACCGTGTCGTAATAGGCGACGCCGCCGATCAGCGAGTCGCGCCGCAACCCGGGCGCCAGCCGCAGCGCGCCCGCGCGGGTCAGATGCTGCTGACCCGGAACGGATTTCGCGCCGCCCATGGTGTCGTAGAGAACCAGCCCGGCGGCTACGTACGGGCGTTCCCAGACGCGGTGGGTCAGCGGATACAGGAACCGCAGCGGCTTCACCAGATGCGGCGCCAAGGTGGACAGCGTGAGTTCGCGTTCCCGCAGCGCCTCGCGCACCAATCCGAACTCCAACTGTTCCAGATAGCGCAGCCCGCCGTGGAACATCTTCGACGACCGGCTGGAGGTCCCGGACCCGAGATCGCGGGCCTCGACCAGCGCCACCTGCAGGCCCCTGGTCGCCGCGTCCAGCGCGATGCCCGCCCCGACCACGCCACCGCCGACGACGACCACGTCGAAATGATCCTTGCCGAAGCGCTCCCAGGCCGTCCTGCGCTGCTCCGGGCCGAGGAACTGCGAATCCGGTTTCTTGGCCATGCTCGACTCCTCCAGCCGACGCGGATGTGTCCGATCGAGCGTTCAGGGTCCAGGCTAGGCGAATTGCCGCGAATCGACCGCCCGCGCCCCTCTCCGTGTCGCCCTGACCTACTCACCGGTAACAAGACCCACCGTACCGACCCGCCACCCCGCGCTCCAGCCCAAGTGGGCAGCACACACCGAGCCGCCCTCCCACCGCACCAACCCCGAGTCGCGAAAAGGCGAGCCCGAGCAGCTGCTGTTGGCGGCCCCACACGCCCCGCTCAGCCGCGTACGCCAACGATTGCTCCAACGGGCCACACAAGGGCTACAAAACACCCCGCATGGCAAACCTGCGGACCAGCACCAGCCGCTCACACCCTGCGCTGCCGCACCCCAACGCAGACACAACCCCATCAGCACCCGACTACCGAAACAGCCAACCCGAAGCGCACCGCCCCCACGCCCAGTGCACCGCCCCCACGCCCAGTGCACCGCCCCCACGCCCAGCGCACCGCCACCCCCCGCGCCCAGCGCACCTGAACCACGTCTTCCGAGCGCAAGACCGAGCACTGCCCGTTCGCAGCCCGGCTCGCGCCGAGGCACCGCTGAAGTCCGACAGCAGCACCGCGTCCCCCGAGGCAATGCGGTTCCTCGTCCTACGCGCCAGCACACCCCAACCACGTCTTCCGAGCGAAGCGAGACCGAGCATCCGCCGTTCGCGGCCCGGCTCGCGTCCGAGTGGCCGCCGCGCAGGCGACGAAGGAGCAAGCGGCGGGCGCTCGGACGCGAGCCATGAGGGGGCCGCGAACACGCCGCGCCGAAGGCGCGGCCAAAATACACTGCATGCGTCGCTACGTGGCCGCCATCGATCAGGGCACGACCTCGAGTCGGTGCATCGTCTTCGACCGGCGGGGACAGGTTGTCGGCGTGGCCCAGCGGGAGCACGAGCAGCTCTTCCCGCAGCCGGGCTGGGTCGAGCACGATGCCGAAACGATCTGGCGTAATACCGAATTCGTCCTCGGTGCGGTTTTGGAGCGCAGCGGGCTGGGCGCCGACGACATCGCCGCGGTGGGCGTCACCAATCAGCGCGAGACCACGGTGGTGTGGGACCGGGAGACCGGACGGCCGGTGTACAACGCGATCGTGTGGCAGGACACCCGCACCGACCGGCTGTGCGCGGAGCTGGGCGGCGACGCGGGTCCGGCCCGCTACCAGGATCGCACCGGTCTTCCGCTGTCCACCTACTTCGCCGGGCCGAAGCTGCGCTGGATCCTGGACAACGTGCCGGGCGTGCGGGAGCGCGCCGAGGCGGGTGAGCTGTGTTTCGGCACGGTCGACAGCTGGGTGCTGTGGAACCTGACCGGCAGGCACATCACCGACGTGACCAACGCGTCCCGCACGATGCTGCTCGATCTGCGTTCGCTGCAGTGGGATTCGGAGATCTGCCGCGAGTTCGGCGTGCCGGAGTCGATGCTTCCGCAGGTGCGCAGTTCCTCGGAGGTTTACGCGCCGATCAGTTCCGGTCCTCTGGCCGGTGTGCCGGTCGCCGGCATCCTGGGCGACCAGCAAGCCGCCACCTTCGGCCAGGCGTGCCTGTCGCCCGGTGAGGCCAAGAACACTTACGGCACCGGCAATTTCATGCTGCTCAACACCGGCACCACACCGGTGTTCAGCAAGCACGGCCTGCTCACGACGGTGTGTTACCGCCTCGGCGACGCGGACGCGGTGTATGCATTGGAGGGTTCCATCGCGGTCACCGGTTCGCTGGTGCAGTGGTTCCGCGACAACCTGGGCATAATCTCCGCCGCCGACGAGATCGAGCCGCTCGCTCGCAGCGTGGACGACAACGGCGGCGCGTACATCGTGCCTGCCTTCTCCGGGCTCTTCGCGCCCCGCTGGCGGCCGGACGCGCGCGGCGTGATCGCCGGTCTGACCCGTTTCGTCACCAAAGCGCACCTGGCGCGGGCGGTGCTGGAATCCACCGCCTTCCAGACCCGCGAGGTGGTCGACGCGATGCGCGCGGACGCCGAGTCCCAGCGGCTCGGCCTGGAGCTCACCACGTTGAAGGTGGACGGCGGCATGGTCGGCAACGATCTGCTCATGCAGTTCCAATCCGACATCCTCGACGTGCCCGTGGTGCGCCCGGTGGTCAACGAGACCACAGCGCTCGGCGCGGCGTACGCGGCCGGGCTCGCCGTCGGTTACTGGTCGGGCACCGACGACATCCGGGACAACTGGACCGCGGACAAGACCTGGCACCCGACCATGCCGGACGCGGACCGGGACGCGCATTTCGCCGCGTGGAACAAGGCGGTCGAGCGCACCTACGGCTGGGTGGACTGACACCGCGATCCTGCAGCTTTCCTCGATGGCCTCATGACCCGCGAACCAGGGATCGGTCGGTCGAAATCGAACCGGAAGCCCGGCACGCGGCACCACCTTCAGAAGTGATACGCGTCACTCAACGGAACGGCCTTCGCGTCGCCGCCGTCCAAATCGGCGTAAGGATCATTCGAGCGAAGGAACGAAAAGTAATGCGACGTACCGCATCCGCACTCGCCATCGGTGCACTGACCACCGGCATCCTGGCCATTGTCGCGCCGTCGGCGCACGCCGCTCAGCCCGGTCAGCCGTGCACGGTCCCCGGCGCGACAGCGCAGGACTATGTGGACGTAGGCAACGGAGTGCAGCGCAAAGCGACTCTCGCCTGCGCTCGCTCCGGCGGAGGATACGTCTGGAAAATCACGAACTACTTGCAGCCGGGCGTCAACGACGGCTGATTCATCGTCCGCGGCCGCGTGGGGTGCGGAGTCCGCACGCCCGCGGCCGCGCCGGACTCGACTCAGCCACTCGTTCCATCGTTCACTGCGCACATCCGGGAACGCAGTAGCAGCCTCGAGACCGGCGGCGAATAGGACGAGGGATCAGGCTCTGACCGTCACAGCCCGCACGGCACGGCCGATCGATTCACTGCTGCGGGCCTGGGACCGTCGGCGCAGCCGACTATTCACCCACGGCGCACGCGAGCCTTTCGACCGCCTCGAGCAGGGTCGCGGCCTCGGAGGTGGTAAAGCACAGCCGCATCGAATGACGATAGGCCGCGGTCACCGCGAATGCCGAGCCGGGCACGTAAGCGACTCCGTGGTCGATGGCATGTGGAAGGAGCGCAGCGGTATCGGTGCCGTCGGTGAAGTCGACCCACACGAACATGCCACCCGAGGCGTCGGTGCTCACCACCCGTTCACCGAAGCGATCGCGCAGCGCACCGACAAGGACCCGCGCCCGCTCACCGTAGACGTGCCGGATCTTGTCCACATGTGTCCCCAGCCAGTCGGTGTCGGCGAGTAGATCCGCGGCGATCTGCTGAGTCAGCGCCGAACCGCACAGGTCGGCCCCCTGCTTCAACAACTCCACACCCCGGCACACCACATCCGGTGCGGTCATCCAACCCACCCGCAGTGTCGGCGCCAGCGTCTTGGACACGCTCGACAGCCGGATCACATTGGCCGAATACGACGCGACCGGCTTCGGCGACGGCCGATCGAACCACAGCTCGCCGTACGGATCGTCCTCGATCACCCAGAACCCGTAGCGATCGGCGAGTTCGGCGAGCAGGCGGCGACGATCGGGACTCATCGTGACCCCGCGCGGATTGTGGAAGTTGCTCACCGTGTGCACCAGCGCGGGCCGCTCGCCACGCTCGAGCAGGTCGGTGAGCGCATCGATGCGCATGCCCTCGGCATCGATCGGCACGGCCACGATTCGCGCGCCCGCCGCCCGGAATACCTGTAGCGCG
>NZ_BAFS01000052.1 GCF_000308415.1 Nocardia asiatica NBRC 100129
GCCGAACAAGCCGGAATCCAAGCAGGATCCGCAGAAGCCGGAGAGCAAGCCGACGCCGCGCCAGCCCGGCGTCACCACCCCGGAGTCGGACCACGCCGCGCCCGACCAGAAGGACCCGAAGCTCGCCAAGCCGACCCAGCCGGGCGTGACCCCGCCGCGGGTCGCGCCGCTGCCGGTCCCCGGCCAGCAGAAGCCCAGCGATCCGCAGGCCGCGGTCGCGCCGGACCAGGCCGCGCCGCAGCCCGGGCAGCAGGCGGCGCCGCAGCCCGGCCAGCAGGCCACTCCGCAGCAGGGCGCCGACAGCGACAATGCCGAGGCGCGGCAGCCGGAGAGCTCCACGCTGGTGCAGCCGCAGGCACAGCCGCGCTGGCAGGCGCCGCGTCTGGAGGCCGCTCCGGCCGCTCCGGTCGTGGAGATGACCGGCCCGCACGCGGAGATCGGCGCGAACATCGACGGCGGTACCGTGCTGCCGGGCCACGTGGCCAACACGCACCACTTCAGCAACGAGGCGGGCTACGTCGGCACCATCGGCTACCGCACGCCGACCGGCGCCGGTGAAGCGGGCGTCTCGGTGGAGTTCGTCGACAAGAACACCGTCAAGCTCACCACCTACACCGGTGGCGAGGGCCTGGCCTCGAACAACACCACCGCGGTGTTCGACACCACGCAGCTGAACCAGGCCAAGGCCGCGGTGGAGGACTGGATCCGGGAGCAGCCGGGCGGCGCGGCCGCCCTGGAAGCCGCCGCACAGGTTAAGCTTCCGCTTCAGCCGGGCGACTTCGCTCCGCAGACCGCCGAAGTGGGTGGTGTCACCACCCAGTGGGGTGGTTCACTCCAGTACTGACACGTGCTGATTTCGACGGGTGGGGCGGTCGTTCGCGGCCGCCCCACTTGTGTGTCCTGGGAAAGGATTGGGTGTGACCTCCGAGGGTGATGCGAGGGAGAACGAATCCGACCAGTCCGGATCGGAGTTCGGTCCGTCGGTGGGGGAATTCGGGCCGCCGATTTCCGAATTCGGGCCGCCTGTCGCAGAATTCGGTCCACCGATGGGCGCGGCCGCCGGTCCGGGCTGGCAGGTGCCGCAGCAGTCGACCGACCACCCCGAACTCACCTGGCGTCCGGCAGGCGAGCCGGAGCCGGCACCTGCCTCACCGCCGCAGTATCGCGCGCCGGATTCGACGGTGTACACCGCACCACCCGCGCCTGCCCAGCCCGAGCCGCCCGCGGCGGAGGCTCCGCGCCCGCAGCCCGTGGACGGCGAACGGGACACGTGGTGGAACCGGCCGACCCAGGAAGGCGGCGTTCCGAAACCTCCGGCGCCCTCCGAGTCGGGCCTGTCCTGGGCCGAGGACCCCATCGCCATGCGGCTCGCGCTGCGTCTTCCCGAGACGCCCCCGCCCGCGCGGCGCAGCTCCTCGCGGCGCTGGGTCGTGCTGGGGACGCTCGCGGCAGTGGTGGCGCTGATCGCGCTGACGGTCACCATCATCGTGTCCAGCGGCAGCGAGGACGGCCAGGATGGCACGGCTGCCTCTTCCTCCGCCGGCGCCGTGGCGATGAGCTGCCCGGCGCGGAGCGAGGGCAACGTCACCTTCGGCAACGGTCCGGGTGATACGAGCAGTGGCGTGCGGGCGATTCTCGGCTTCGAGCACGCGTACTATTCCGAGCGCAGCGCTACCCGCGCGCACACGTTCGTGGCGCCGGGCGCGAACGTCGAGCCGCCCGCTGACCTGCAGAAAACCATCGACCAGCACATCCCGCAAGGCACGGCCTATTGCCTGCGGATCGCGGAGATGGCCCCCGATCGCTACAACGTCGAGATCACCGAGCGCCGTCCCGATGGCACCGAGGCGCAGTATTTCCCGGTGATCACGACGGTGAATCTGGATGGACGGACCCTGATCTACCTGATCGATTGAGCCCTTTTCTCAGAATGTGAGATTCGTATTTCATAGTCTGGATGCAAATATGCGACAGTGCACCTATCCCGCACTCCTCGGAGGTGTCCATGTCGCCGATCACTCCACCACTGGCCCGCCGCCTCGACGGTCTGCGGAGTTCGGCGATTCGCGACCTGCTGAAGCTGACCGCCCGCGGTGACGTCATCGGCCTCGCGGGCGGGCTGCCCGATGAGCAGCTCATGCCGCGCGACCGGATCGCGCTGGCAGCCGAGACGGCACTGACCGACCGCGCACGGCTGCAATACACCGAGTCGGCCGGGTGGGGGCCGCTGCGTGAAGTGCTGGCGGTGCGGGAGGCGGCCCAACTGGGGCGTCCGGTGCCGATCGACGAAGTGTTCGTCACGCACGGCTCGCAGCAGGCGCTGTCGCTGCTCGGCGAGGTGCTTCTGGACCCGGGTGCGCTGGTGGTGATCGAAGACCCGGCGTATGTCGG
>NZ_BAFS01000051.1 GCF_000308415.1 Nocardia asiatica NBRC 100129
TCGACCGGGAGTGTGACGGCGGCGCAGCCCGACCCAGAGGTACGGCCCATGCCGTCGCGGTGTGACGCGCGGTCAGCCGAAGTTGCCCGGACCGACGTTGCGGCTGTTGCGGGTGCGTAGGGCGTGCACGTAATCCTCTGGCGCGCCCGCCTTTTCGGCCGCGTCGGCGATCACGCCGAGGTAGCGGGCCGAGGGCAGCCCGCCCTCGTAGGCGTCCAGCACATAGAGCCAGGCCAGCGTGGGATCGCCGCCGTCGGCGTTGCGGGTGACGCGCAATCGGATCTTCTTGTGGATGCCGAAGTCCGAGCCCTCCCAGCGGTCCAGGCGCTGCTCGTCCTCCGGGGACACGTCGTAGAGCACGACGAACACCCGGGAACCGGGATCCTCGACGACCGTCGCGAGAGGCCCTTCCCAGCCGATGTCGTCACCGGCGAAGGTGAGCCGCCAGCCCTCCAACCAGCCCGTCCCGGACATGGGGGAGTGCGGACAGCGCTCGAGCATCTGCGTCGAGTCCATGTTGGACCCATAGGCGGCATAGATCGGCACCAGCAAAGGGTAGCCAATAACCGGGAGAGAACGCGTTCGATTGCCCCGCTTGCGGCGCGGCGCGGGGCCGGGAAGGGTTGCGCACCGGTAACGCGGTCGGTGGTGCGAGGTGGTTCCCGGATAACGTCTACACCGTGCCGGAGATCCCGGCGCGAAGCACGAGCGGAGGTATCAATGACCCGCATCGCGATCATCGGTGGCGGTCCGGCCGGCTATGAGGCGGCCCTGGTGGCGGCCCAGCACGGAGCGTCGGTGACGCTGATCGATTCCGACGGCATCGGTGGGGCGTGCGTGCTGTGGGACTGCGTCCCCTCCAAGACTTTCATCGCCTCGACCGGCGTCCGCACCGACCTGCGCCGGGCTCGGGATCTCGGGATCACCCTCGACCCGAATCAGGCGCAGGTGCAGCTGCCCGAGGTGAACGCCCGAGTCAAGGCGCTGGCGCTGGCGCAGTCCTCCGATATCCGCTCGAAGCTGCAAACCGTCGGGGTGACCGTGCTGGCCGGTCGCGGCGAGCTGATCGATCCCGGTAGCGGGCTGGCCGCGCACCGGGTGCTGGCGAAGCTGGCAGACGGCGCGCAGCAGACCATCGAGGCGGAGGTGGTGCTGATCGCCACCGGCGCGAGCCCGCGCGTGTTGCCCGGCGCGGAGCCGGACGGCGAGCGCATCCTCAACTGGCGTCAGCTCTACGACCTCGCGGAGCTGCCGGAGACCCTGGTGGTCGTCGGTTCCGGTGTGACGGGCGCCGAGTTCGTCTCCGCCTACACCGAAATGGGCGTGCGAGTGAAGCTGGTCTCCAGCCGTGACCGCGTGCTGCCCGGCGAGGACGCCGACGCGGCGCTCGTGCTGGAGGACGCGCTCGCCGAGCGCGGCGTCGAACTGGTCAAGCACGCGCGCGCCGACGCCGTGGAGCGCACCGCCGAAGGCATCGTGGTCAAGCTGTCCGACGGCCGCACGGTCTCCGGTTCGCACGCGCTGATGACCGTCGGCTCGACGCCCAACACCGCCGGGCTCGGACTGGAGCGGGTCGGCATCGAACTCGACAGCGGCGGTTACCTGCGGGTGGACCGGGTTTCGCGCACCTCGGTGCCCGGGGTCTACGCCGCGGGGGACTGCACCGGCCTGCTGCCGCTGGCCTCGGTGGCCGCGATGCAGGGACGCATCGCGATGTACCACGCGCTGGGCGAGGGCGTCAGCCCGATCCGGCTCAAGACTGTCGCCTCCGCGGTGTTCACCCGGCCGGAGATCGCGACCGTCGGCGTCAGCCAGAACGCGATCGACAACGGCGAGGTCCCCGCGCGCACCGTGATGCTGCCGCTGAACACGAACCCGCGCGCCAAGATGTCCGGGCTGCGGCGCGGTTTCGTCAAGATCTTCTGCCGTCCCGCGACCGGCGTGGTGATCGGCGGCGTCGTGGTCGCGCCGATCGCCTCGGAACTGATCCTGCCGATCGCCCTTGCGGTGCAGAACAATCTGACGGTCAGCGACCTGGCCCAGACGTTTTCGGTGTACCCGTCGCTCACCGGTTCGGTCACCGAGGCGGCGCGGTTGCTGATGCGCCACGACGACCTGGGCTGACCTCGTTTTGGCGCACCCGGTGCCGTGTCCGTGCGTGGACATCGTGCCCTGCGATCTCGGGGCGGGCGCCGGATGCGGGCGCTCTTGCCACCCTTGGCTATTCGCCGCGTTGCCCATCGTGCGCACATGTGGTTCACTCTCGGCAGAGATGCGATCGGAGGGCGGTCGCGGGGTTCGGTGTGGGGGGATGGTCCTTTCCAAATCGGCACGACGAACGGCCCGGGGTCGTTCGACGATCAGGCGTCTCACCCAGGGGACAACTGAATGCGGCCTGCCGGGCCGCACCCGGGAAGGGAATGCGGAAGTGAAACATCGTAAGCCGAGTCGGGCGCAGCGAGCGATGGCGAGCACCTCGTTGCCACTGGCCACAGCGGCTGCCGTGGCCACGCTCTTCGCTGCGCCGGCGGGGGCGGCTCCGAACGATCAGCCGACCACTCCGCCGACGCCTGCTCCGGCCCAGCCGGGCGTGAACGAGTCGCCGAGCACCCCGGAGACCACACAGCCGGAGCCGAACAAGCCGGAAT
>NZ_BAFS01000050.1 GCF_000308415.1 Nocardia asiatica NBRC 100129
CAAGGGGGCCGCGAACACCCAGCGCCGAAGGCGCTGGAATCCAATACAGTGCGTTGCATGCCATCACCGCGCGGCGGGCGCCAGGAATCGCAGCACGACGGCGACGCTGTGCGCGAGGCCGACGCCGCCGCGCGCAGTGACGCCGTGATCCGGGCGGCGTCCGCCGAGCTGATCGGGTTGTCGCATGCGATCCACGCCGAGCCCGAGCTGGCGTTCGAGGAGACCCGCAGCGCCGCCAAGACCATCGCGCCGCTCGCCGAGCGTGGCTTCGAGATCGTGACCGGGGTCGCCGGACTGCCGACGGCCTTCCGCGCGCGCTACGGCAGCGGGCCGCTGACCGTCGGAATCTGCGCCGAGTACGACGCGCTGCCCGAGATCGGGCATGCCTGCGGTCACAACGTCATCGCCGCCTCGGCGGTGGGCGCGGCGCTCGGTCTGGCCGAGGTCGCCGACGCGCTCGGCCTCACCGTGCTGGTGTTCGGCACGCCCGCCGAGGAGAGCGGCGGGGGCAAGGTGCTCATGCTGGAGCACGGCGTGTTCGACGACGTCGCGATGGCGATGATGGTGCATCCGGGCCCGTCGGACATCGTCGGCGCCCGCTCGCTGGCGCTGGCCGACGTGTCGGTGGTCTTCCACGGGCGTGAGGCGCATGCCAGCGCGGCCCCGGAGCAGGGCCGCAACGCGGGTGACGCGGTGACCGTCGCACAGGTTGCCCTCGGCTTGCTACGGCAGCATCTCCTGCCCGGCCAGCAACTGCACGGTATAGTCGGCGACGGTGGCGTAGCTCCCAACATCGTGCCCGGACGTGCGGAACTGCTGTATTACCTACGCGCAGTCGACTCCGCATCCCTCGACGATCTGATGCGACGAGCGTCGGCTTGTTTCGAGGCGGGCGCCCTCGCGACCGGCTGCACCCACGAAATCCGGACGCTCGCGCCGACGTATACCGAGCTGACCCCGGATCCGGAGTTGTTGCTCGTCTACCGCGAGCAGATCACCGGATCGGGACGCGTGCCGCTCGCTCCGGAGTTCGAGGCGCAACGGCCGCTGGGCAGCACCGATATGGGGAACGTCACCAACGTCGTTCCGGGCATTCACCCGGTCATCGGGATCGATGCCGGTGGTGCGGTGACACATCAGCCGGGCTTCGCCGCGGCCAGCGTCAACGCTTCGGCGGATCGCGCGGTCATCGATGGCGCGCAGGCGCTCGCGCGTACCGCGATCGCCGTCGCCCGCGATGACATACATAGAGACAGGTTGTTGCAACGGCTAGTTCAACGACAGGAGGACATTCGGTGAGCACAACCGGCCGTTCGGCCGCGCCGGCGACTAGGGCCCCGGCAGAGGGCGTCCATGTGGTCACGCAGGACCCGGGGAACTTCGCGGCGGCGCCGACCGTGGTATCCGGGCGGGACGCGGTGGAGTCGTGGCTGGCCGGTCACACGGTCGATCTCGTCGGGTGGCGCAGGCACATCCACGCCAATCCGGAGCTGTCCCGTACCGAGTTCGGTACCACCGAGTTCGTCTCGGCGTGGCTGACCAAGGCGGGGCTGACGCCGCAGCCGCTTCCCGGCGGCACCGGTGTGATCTGTGACATCGGACCGGACGGGCCGCGGATCGGCCTGCGCGCCGATATGGACGCGCTGCCGCTGCAGGAGTTCACCGGACTTCCCTTCGCCTCCACGGTGCCGGGTGTGTCGCACGCCTGTGGGCACGACGCGCACACCACCATCCTGCTCGGCACGGCGCTGGCGCTGGCCGAGGTGCCGGAGCTGCCGGTCGGCGTGCGGCTGATCTTCCAGCCCGCCGAGGAGGTCATGCCGGGCGGGGCGATCGACGTGGTCGCCGCGGGCGCGATGACGGGCGTGGAGCGGATCTTCGCGCTGCACTGCGATCCGCGCCTCGAGGTCGGCCGGGTCGGTATCCGCGTCGGCGCGATCACCTCCGCTGCCGACACCATCGAACTGGTGCTCGACTCGCCGGGTGGCCACACGTCGCGTCCACACCTGACCAGCGACTTGGTCTACGCGATCGGCTCGGTGATCACGGGCCTGCCCGGCCTGCTCAGCCGCCGGATCGACCCGCGTACCAGCACCGTGATGGTGTGGGGCGCGGTGAGCGCGGGGAAGGCGCCGAACGCCATTCCGCAGACCGGCATGCTCACCGGAACCATCCGCACCGGGGACCACGCGACCTGGTCGTTGCTGGAGCCGATGGTGCGGCAGATCGTCGACGGCCTGCTCGCCCCGACGGGCGTGCGCTACCAGCTGAACTACCGGCGCGGTGTGCCGCCGGTGGTCAACGACGAGCACTCCACCCGCATGTTCGAGGACGCGATCCGGGCCCTGGGCCCCGACGCGCTGTCGGACACCCCGCAATCCGGGGGCGGCGAGGACTTCTCCTGGTACCTGGAGGAGGTGCCGGGCGCGATGGCGCGCCTGGGCGTCTGGTCCGGCGAGGGCGAGCAGCTGGATCTGCACCAGCCGACCTTCGACATCGATGAGCGGGCGCTCGCGGTCGGAGTCCGGGTGCTGAGCAATCTTGTGCTCGGCTCTGTCTGATTTCCAGCGCCTGCGGCGCTGGGTGTTCGAGGCCCTTTCATGGCTCGCGTCCGAGCGGG
>NZ_BAFS01000049.1 GCF_000308415.1 Nocardia asiatica NBRC 100129
CGATTGCTGCTGGCCGCCACCGTGACATTGGGAACCTGCGGTCGGGTCATGCCGTCGGCCTGTAGAAACCGTAGAAGTCCATGCCTGAGTTCTCCGTTCGAATCGAGCTGATCTGGACCGGGTCACCCGCCTCGACCAGCTGGCCGTTGCCGATCACCATGGCCACGTGGCCGTCCCAGATCGCGAGGTCGCCGGGCATCAGATCACCGGCCGACACCGGTGTGGCTCCGTTGCCCTGCTCGGCCGCGAGCCGGGGCAGGTCGACGCCCGCCTCGCCGTAGGCGTACTTGGTGAGCCCGCTGCAATCCAATCCCGCGCCCGGGCTGTTGCCGCCCCAGACGTAGGGGGTGCCGACGGCGCCGATCGCCGACCGGACCGCCGTGGCGGCCTGCTCGTTGGGCGCCTCCACGACACTGCCGTCGGGCAGCGTGATCTTCACGCCCTTGCCGTCGTCGGCCGTCCCCGACGAGCCGGTATCCGGCCTGGGCGTGATCGAGGTGTCCGGTGTGCCGCGGGAACCGCGGGAGGACTGCGACTGCAGCGGCGTGGCCATCGCGGTGCTCAGCAACGAGCCCGCGCTGCTGAGCACGCCGGACGCGGTGGACGTCATCTGCTGCACGCCGGCGGCTGGCACACCGGCGAGCGACGGGGTGGTGGGCGGCGGGGTCAGCTCGTTCATCGACGCGGTGTGCGTCTGCAATTCGTTCTGGACCCGGCCGACGACGTTGAGCGCCTGGTTGAGATGGTCGATCGCCGAACCGACGAGCACCGTCAGTCCCTGCGGCGTGGCCAGGACCGGCCCCATGCTCGCCGCGGTGTTCACGAAGGACTGCGCGATGTCGGTGAGATCCTTCTGCCCCGTCTCGACCTCGCCCGCGGCCTGGTTGACGACCGTCGCCATCTCGTTGCCGCGATCGGAGATGGTGGCCGCGGAGGTCTGCACACGCAGCGCCTTGGCGGTGGCCGCGTCGGCGGCGCGGCCGTCCCACGCGGCGTTCATTCCGTTGATGCTGTCGCGGCCCATCTGGTGGATCTGGTCGACCACGCTCGAGGTGCTGCGCAGCGCGTCGGTGGGGCCGCCCGCGGGCAGCACGCCGCTGCCGAAGCTGGCGAGCAGATCCAGGATGGGCTGGGCCAGCGCGTTGACGTCGATCACCGGCTCACTCCAGCTCGCCCGCTGTGTTCCGCAGCGCGCCCGCGTGGGCGGCATCGGTCTCGGTGAGCACGGCGGCCGCGCCGGTGGCCGCGCCGCCCATACTGGTCAGCACCGCCGACAGCTGACCGATCGCGGCGACGTGACCGGCATGCGCCGCGGCGTAGGCGGCCATGAAGTCACCGCCGATCAGCCCCATGATCGGACCGAGCAACGCGGGCTCCGCCGCCGCGGCGCTCGCGCCCGCCGCCGCCACCTCACCCGCCATGACGTGGGCGGTCGCGCCGTAGGCCGCAATGCCTTCGGTGTCCGCCGACATCTTTCGCATCAGAGCTTCCCCCATCTGTCGTTCCCAGGCAGAGTACGTCATCCACTTGGTTCGACGCGCGCGGTTCCGGTTCGGTTCCGCCGCTTCGGAAAAAGTCCCGTGGCGTTCGGCGGCGCGCCCGCGACCGACCTTATCGTTCCCTCATGCGCACCCACACCGTGGACCATCCACTCGCCGCCGCCCTGCTCACCACGATGCGGGACGAGCGAACGGCGAATCCGGCTTTCCGTGCCGCACTGCGTGATCTGACCCGGATCCTGATCTACGAGGCGCTGCGCGACGCGGAGATCGAGCGCTTCGAGATCGTCACGCCGGTCGCCCCAACCGAAGGCGTCCGGCTGGTCCGGCCGCCGCTGCTGGTGCCGGTGCTGCGCGCCGGGCTCGGCATGGTCGACGCGGCCGCCGAGTTGATCCCGGACGCCAGGATCGGATTCGTCGGCCTGGCCCGCGACGAGGACACCCACCTGCCGGTGCCCTATATGGAATCGCTGCCCGCAGATCTCGCCGGGCTGCCGGTCTTCGTGCTGGACCCGATGCTGGCCACAGGCGGCTCGATGCGCCACACGCTGCAGTTGCTCGCGGCCCGCGGCGCCACCGACATCACGGCGGTCTGTGTCGTCGCGGCGCCGGAAGGCATTGCGGCGCTGACGGACTCGGGACTGCCGGTGCGGCTGGTCACGGCCGTCGTCGACGCGGAGCTGAACGAGCACGCCTACATCGTGCCCGGGCTCGGCGACGCGGGCGACCGGCAATTCGGCCCGCGCTGAACCGCCGCGGGCCGCTCAGAACCGCTGACAGAAGTCGCGCAGCGCCGAAAGCCGCACCAGGGCAGCGGCGCGCGCGGCCGGGAGATCGGCGTGCGAGCCGACCGGTTCGACCACCTCCAGATAGCACTTGAGCTTCGGCTCGGTGCCGGAAGGGCGGACGACCACGCGGGACGAACCGCCCTCGAAGATCAGCGCGTCGGTGCGCATCCGGCCCCGCACCTGGAGTTGATCGGTGTATTTCACCGGCTCGCCCGCGATCTCGCCAGGCGGGTTCGCCCGCAGCCGATCGACCGCGGCCGCGGCGTCGGCGGCCGAGGCGAGCCGCAGGGACACCTGGTCGCCCGCGTGCACGCCGAAACGCACCGCGTAGTCGTCGAGTTCGTCGTCCAAGGTGCGGCCCGCTGCCTTCAGCCGGGCCACCAGGTCGGCGACGAGCACGGCGGCGGAGATGCCGTCCTTGTCCCGCACCGCCGCCGGATCGACGCAGTGGCCGATCGCCTCCTCGTAGGCGTAGACCAAGCCGTCGCCCGCGCGGGCGAGCCATTTGAATCCCGTGAGCGTCTCCGCGTAGCGGCCGCCGCGCGCGGGAGCGAGTTTCGACAGCAGCCGCGACGACACGATGGTCGTCGCCACCAACGCGCCGGCCGGGGCGGTGCGCAGCACGCAGTCGCCCAGCAGCACACCGGTCTCGTCGCCGCGCAGCATTCGCCATCCGCCCTCGCGCCGCGGCACCCCCACCGCGCACCGGTCCGCGTCCGGGTCCAGCGCGATCGCCACGTCGGCGCCCACCCGGGCGGCCGTCGCGAGCAGCAGGTCGGCCGCGCCGGGCTCCTCCGGGTTCGGGAACGCGACGGTGGGGAAGTCGGGGTCCGGCTCGAACTGCTCCGCGACAACGTGGACGTCGGAGAAACCGGCCGCGCCGAGAGCTTCGACCGCGAGATCGCCGCCGACGCCGTGCAGCGCCGTGAGAGCGATCCGAATCCCGGCGCGCTCACCGGATCCGCCGATCCGCGTTGGCAATTCGGCGACGCGGCGCACATAACGCCGCACCACGTCGTCGCTCGCCGGGGTGACCGGCACACGGTCGACCGGCTCGATCACCGCCTCGATGCAGCGCTCGATCTCGGCGTCGGCCGGAGCGATCAGCTGCGAACCGCCGTCGAGATAGACCTTGTAGCCGTTGTCGGAGGCCGGATTATGCGAAGCGGTGATCTGCACACCCGCGACCGCGCCCAGCTCGCGCACGGCGTACGCGACCACCGGGGTGGGCAGCGGACGTGGCAGCAGCGTCACGGGAAAGCCCGCCGCCGCGAAAATCTCCGCGGTCGCCGTGGCGAACTCGGCGGAACCGTGCCTGGCGTCGCGGCCGACCACCACCGCGCCGCCGCCCAGACAACGGTCGCGCAGCCACGCCACGATCCCGGCGGTCGCCCTGCTCACCGTGGTGACGTTCATGCCGTCCGGACCGTCGCGCAGCGGCCCGCGCAGACCCGCCGTGCCGAAGCGCAGCATCTACACCCGTTCCAGCACGCCGCGCAGCAGCTTGCCCAGACGCGGAGCCGCGGCGTGTCCTTCGGCCAGCACCTCGGCATGGGACAGATGCGCGCCCGTGACACCCGCGGCCAAGTTGGTGACCAGCGAAATGCCCAGCAGCCGGGCACCGAGCGCGCGGCAGGCGATGGCTTCCAGCACCGTGGACATGCCGACCAGGTCCGCGCCGATCGTGCGCAGCATCCGGATCTCGGCGGGAGTCTCGTACTGCGGCCCGGTGAGGCCCGCGTAGACGCCCTCGGTCAGGCTCGGATCGATCTCCCTGGCCAGCGCCCGCAACTCGGGATCCCAGGCGTCGACCAAGTCGACGAAGGTCGCGCCCGCCAGCGGCGTACGACCGGTCAGGTTCAGATGATCGCTGATCAGCACCGGTTCGCCGACCCGGAGGCCGGACCGGATGCCGCCCGCGGCATTGGTCAGCACCACGATCTCCGCGCCCGCCGCCACCGCCGCCGACACCGGATGCACCACATCGGCGGGCCGGTAACCCTCGTAGAGATGCTGGCGGCCCATCAGCAGAAGCACGGCGTTGTCGTCCACCTGCACGGAATGGATCACGCCGACATGGCCCTGCGCGGTCGGCGTCCCGAAACCGGGCAGCTCGGGCATCGGCACCGACGCCCGCGGCGCCCCGATCTCCGCGGCCGCGTCCTGCCAGCCGGACCCCAGCACCACCGCGACCCGGTGGCGTGACACTCCCGTACGTTCGGCGATCGCCTCGGCGGCCTGTTCGGCAAGCATGATCGTCACGATAGCTGTGTTTTTTGGCCAGCGCCTGCGGCGCTGGGTGTTCGCGGCCCCTTTGTGGCTCGCGTTTGCGCGGCCGCCGCTTGCTCCTTCGTCGCTTGCGCGGCGGCCGCGCGAACGCGAGCCGGGCCGCGAACGGCGGATGCTCGGTCTCGCTTAGCTCGAAGCCCGGGGTGCGCTGGGGGCGTGGGGTGGTGGAGCACCGGAATCGTGGATGCGGTTTGCTTCTTCGTGGCTGGCATCCCGGCATGCGGGCGTCTGCTTCTGTGTCGCTTGCGTGGCGGTCGCGCGAACGCGAGCGGGGCCGCGAACGGCGGATGCTTGGTCTCGCTTCGCTCCTGGGGTTGAGGTGTGCTGGGGCGTCGGAGGTGATGGTCCGGGTATCACGCCTGGTTGGGAGAGTATGTGAGTGGTCGGCGGGGGATTTCTACCCGCGAGTAGGGGCGTCGGGGGTGGCCCTATATTCTCCACCGCATGCCGTATCTGGAACGCCAAGGTGAAGTGTTCGTCGTGTACCTCGGCGCGGAGGGGACCACGGACAGCGAGAACCGTTTCCACCCGGACTGGATCGATGAATTCCACGGGCTGCTGGACGAGGTCGAGCGTTCCGAGGGTCCTGCCGCGCTGGTCACCATCGCGACGGGGAAGTTCTACAGCAACGGTCTGGACACCGATTGGCTGTTCGCGAACCTGGACAAGATGCACGGCTATCTCGACCGTGTGCACTCGCTTTACACCCGCCTGCTCGCCTTCCCGCTGCCGACCGTGGCGGCGATCAACGGCCATGCCTTCGGCGCAGGGGCCATGCTGGCCACTTCGCACGACTTCCGGGTGATGCGCGCCGACCGCGGCTTCTACTGCCTGCCCGAGGTGCACCTCGGCATGCCGTTCACCATCGGGATGAACGCCCTGCTCACCGAGCGGCTGACCAACCAGGTCTGCGTGCAGGCGATGACCACTGGCCACCGTTATCCCGCCGACGAGGCGATCGCCGCCGGCATCGTCGACGGCCAGGCCGAAGCCGCCGAATTGCGGGCGGCCGCCGTCGAACGGGCAGCCGCGCTGGCGAGCAACCGCAAGCCCAACCTGCCGGTGATCAAGCGCGCCCTGCACGCGAAGGCGCTGGCC